>NZ_JAGQBV010000032.1:0-27469 GCF_024345815.1 Cyanobium sp. HWJ4-Hawea
GCTGGGGGCACCTCGCTTCTCCTGGGGAGGCAGCAACTACCTCGTCGATGCCTCTGCCCAGCGCCAGAAGTACATCGCTGCGCTTCAACAAGCAGACCGGGGCAACATCAGCGCCCTGCTCGCCTTTACGCGGGCTAGCTGATCGGGGCGATGCTCGGCCTGATTCCGACATTGATCTGCTGGTGGTGATGCTCAAGCAGCTCGCTGCTCTTGTTTGTTCTCCTGGAGCTGTTGTGTGTTGCGGTTTCGGCCATGACCCGTCTCGGCTATCTGTGGGCTGGCAGCCGAGGAACGAACTATTCACCACGAAGAGACTTAACCTTCAGGGATGACCACTGTGCAAGCCATAGAAGCCGCAGTCGAGCAGCTAGCTCCCGAGCAACGGGCCCAGTTCCGGGCCTGGTTTGATGCTTTTGATGCCCGCGAATGGGACCAGCAGATGGACCAGGACGTTGGAGCTGGTCGCCTGGATTGGTTGGCTGACGAGGCCCTGGCCGATCTGAGCGCCGGGCGCTGCACCGATCGGTGAAGCATCGCGCCAGTCCTCGCTTCTGGTCCTCCTATGAAGCCCTCCCTGTTGCTGTGCGGGAGCTCGCTGATCGGGCCTATGGGCAGCTCAAGGCCGACCCCCGCCACCCATCACTACACCTCAAACGCATTGGGCGGTTCTGGTCCGTAAGGGTTGGTCTGAGACATCGCGCCTTGGCAGTGCAGGCCTCAGAGGATGGGCTTGTCTGGGTCTGGATCGGCACGCATGCCCAGTACGACCAGCTCCTCAAAAAAAGCTGATTGCTGGGCTTTGGGTCTCGGCGCGACTGGGATCTTTATTCCGTCTTGCGGCCTTACTTGCTATCGAGCTGGTCGAATCGCCGTTCACTAATGATCTTTGCCAATTCCAGGAAATAGCCGGCTGTGCACCACTTGCCATGGTTGCGCTCGCGATTGGCTACATCAGTCCTGACCTCGGCAGCCTCTGCCATTACCAGATCTAGCTCCCCTTGGGGCAATTCATAAAGTTCTTGAAGCTCAACTGAGCGGTCCAGCAAGTGGCTTTTAAACCACTTTGGATTCAGCTCTTGGGGAGGAATATCCAAATGAATTTGATTGCTATTTAGAATTCGCATTCTACAGCATTATCCTCTTCTTGCCATTCATCCATAAAGTCCTCGAAGCTCGAGTGGAAGCCAGGGTTGTTTAGATAAATCTCCACAAGATCGTCCAAGGCGACGAATTCAGGAATAAATGCACCAGGCCTTTGCTTGTATTCATGCAAGATTTCTTCCCTATTCAATTTACTAAAATCCCAATTGCGCAGCATAGGCGCCACTGACAGCCCGGCAGGGTCTGCAATTCAAGCCTCACTAACGGGCTGCGGTTGGTAGAAAAAGCCTTCACCGGAGCTGGGCTGCTGCACGACGGCACAACGGGTGGCGACCCGCCATAGGGCCCGATGGATCGGGGTGGGGTCGTAGCGCACGAGATGGGGGAAGCGCTCATTGAGCAGGTAAGTGGCCCTCCAGGCGTTGTAGTGGGGAATCCGAGGATTGACGTGATGGCACACGTGGGTGGAACCAATGCCGTGATGGAGCAAATTCAAAATTGGGCCGTAGGGGCGATCCACGGTCTGGAGGGCACCCTTGGCCCAGGTCCAATCAGCGGTGGAAAAGTGGGGAATATCGGTGTCGGTGTGCTGGAGCCAGGTGTAACCCACTAGCCAGGAATTGATCACCAGGTAGGGCAGTCCGTAGACACATAACACCCTCGCTGGAGAGAATTGAATTGCAGCCAACACCAGGATCGCCAACATCCCCAGCAGGCCAAGATTCGAGAGCCGCATCAAGCCGATGCAGGCATTCGGGAACAGGGCGCGCCTGCCGTTGCGAAACGGCCCAGCTGTGGTGAAGTGAGAAGTTGGCGCACCGTAGTTTTCACCACCCGCCACACCAAACAGCAGGTATAGCGGCCAGCCCAACAGCAGATGGGTGATCAAGGAGGTGACCCCATAAAGCTCTGGCCCGAGCTGCTTGCTAATCCGCGCCACAAGGCGTCCTGCGGGCGACCCTGCCCGAGGCGGCACATGGGTTTCCCCCCCCTCCATGTGGTTGCAATTGGCGTGGTGCACCGCATGGCTGTGCTGCCAACTGAAGTAAGGCACCAGCAGCAGGCTGTGCAAGACGAATCCAACAACGGCCTCCACCCGGGGGTTGGGATGAAAAGCCCGGTGACCACATTCATGGGCGATCACCCAGCAACCGCCGGCCACGGTGCCGGCCACCACCGCATAGAGAAGCCAGAGCGGCGCCGCCATGGCTGTCAAGGGAATTTTCGTTCCTAATGCGTAGGTCAGCAGGGTGAGGCTGAGGGACATCCCCAGACTTCCCCAGGCCTTGACTGGATGGATGCGTAGAAGCTCGGGGGGCAGGCTTGCCAGCAGTTCGGCTTTGCTGGGGTAGACAGGACGATCAAAAGGAACTGACCCCGTAGCAAGGGGCCGAAGCGAAACAGAAGAAACCAATGGGCCAATTGGGTGACGCAGAGACGCTAACAAGGCCCTGGTAGACGATGTTGAACATAGCCTGAGCCAAATCCCCCGCCAATTTCGCTTGCAGAAGATCACCGGACCACTGCGCAGGGCCCTTATCTATGGCGTTATTAGCTATGGGGGACTCGTGCTGATCAACAACGCAGAGTTTGATTTGCCAAACATGTGGATAGCCTATTTGCCGATGTTTATCGGGGTCTATCTACTCACCCAGTGGTTAGATCGCAGGTTCAAGAACTAAGAGCAACCAACTCCACCCCACCTGGGAAAAGACGCATCGATTCCCCGGCCCGCAGCCGCAGGCGGCAGCGCTGCCCGCAGCCGTACTCCTGCGCCAAGGGCAGCCTCAGCCGCAGGCGATGCTCACCGCATTGCACCTGATAAAGCCACTCATTACCCAGAAATTCCCGGGCGAGCACGCGATCCTCAGCCGCCTCATCGGGCGTCAGTTCGATACCCCGGGGGCCCACCAGCAGCTGCAGATCAGCAGCTGGATCCATCGCTGGAAGCTGGGCTCCTGCCAGGGGTTGAACCGCCCCAAGGGCAGTGGTGAGGCGACCGCCCTGCCACTGGAGCGGCAACAGATTGCTCTGCAGCACGAATCTCCCCACAAAGGCCGTAGCCGGAGCGGAGACCAGTTCTTGGGGGCTGGCGCACTGGTGCAGCCGGCCCGCCTCAAGCACCGCCACCCGGCCACAGATCGCCAGGGCCTCCTCCGGATCGTGGGTCACAATCACGCCGCTGGCGCCGCAGCTGGCCAATACCCCGGGCAGCTCTGCCCGCAGGCGCAGCCGCACCTCCACATCGAGGTTGGAGAAGGGTTCATCCAGCAGCACCAGCGAGCAGCCCGGTGCCAGGGCCCTAGCCAGGGCCAGGCGCTGGCGTTGTCCGCCAGAGAGCTCATGGGGATAGCGGCGCTCCAGACCCTTTAACCCCAGCAACTCCAGGAGCCAGGCGGCCCGACTGCTGTCCTGGCCTCGCCTGAGGCCAAAGCAGGCATTGCGCCAGGCATCGAGGTGCGGGAACAGGGCGTAGTCCTGAAACACCATGCCCACGCCACGGCGTTCGGGCGGTAGCCAGCGGTGGGGGCCAGCCACCTCCTGGCCGCCGATGCGCACCACGCCGCGGTCGGGCTTTTCAAAACCGGCAATCAAGCGCAGCAGGGTGGTCTTGCCGCAGCCGGAGGGCCCCAACAGACCCACCAGCTCCCCAGGACGTAACTGGAAGTGGATATCGCGCAGGGTCCAGTCACCGCTGGAGGCGGGGCCGCTATAGCGGTGCCAAAGACCATCAAGCTCCACCTGGGGCGGCAACGGCAGCTCAGGGTGGTTCAGCTCAACTGGCATTAGGCGGCGGGGCCACGGGCGCTGCGTCCATCTTCCCCCCCGCATGACCATTCGGATATTTAGTTGCGCTCAAGCCGATCAAGGCTGGGGATTAGGGCCATGGCCGCCAGGATTCCCAAAGCCAAGATCATCAGAGCTGGCACCAGGGCAGCCCCCACCCGCTCATCGCTGGCGTACTGGAACACCCGCACCGCCAGGGTGTCGAAATCAAAGGGCCGTAGGGCGAAGGTGAGGGGTAACTCCTTCACGGTGTCCACAAACACAAGCAGCCCCCCCACCAACAGCGGGCCCCTCAGTAGGGGCAGATGAACCCGTTGCAATACCCCCAGCCAACTGCTGCCAAGGGAAGTGGCCGCCTCATCCACACTTGGAGGAATGCGCTCAAGGGCCGCATCAAGCCCCCCCTTCGACACCGCTAAAAATCGATCGGCATAGCCCCAAACCAACAGGAGCATTGGCGCCAGAGCCAGGGGCCCGCCAATCAACATCAGTGCCAAGGCCAACACCGCCCCCGGGATCGCGTAGCCCAGGCCCGCCACGAAGGAGAGTCGTTGGATCAGGCCGTTGGCAAGCCAGCGTTTGGCGATGGCCAGCACCAAACCGGCCGCCACGGTAAGGAAGGCCGCCAGTAGGGCCAAGCCAAAGCTGCGGCCACCGAGGGCCAGCAATTCGCTGCTGTCTTCACTGCGAATTTGATCCCAGCTGAGCAGGGCCCACAGCAGGGGCACCCCCAGGCTGACCAGCGGTGGCAGCAGGCAAACCAGCTGGCCCAGCCAGCGCCGCTGCCGGGCCAGGGGCCAGCGGAGATCGGAGTCGCCATCGTTGCCGAGGTTCCAACAGCGGCTGCGCCGGCGCAAATTGCGCTCAGCCGCCACCAGCAACACCACAATCACCAGGGCCATCAATGCCAGGGCCACTGCCCCCTGGGGATCGCCGTCCTGTTGCCAGCGCATCAGGATGCCGGAGGAGAGGGTGGGAACACCCAGCAGCTGCACGGCTCCAAGTTCATTCACCACCTCCATTCCCCCCAGGGCCACGCCAGCCCCGATCGAGGGCAACGCCATGGGCAGGGCAACCCTCCAAAAGCTGCCCCATGGCCCAACTCCTAGGCTGCGACTTGCTTCTAACTGGCGGCGCCCGCTAACTGAGAAGCTCTCCGTGGAGAGCAGAAACACGTAGCTGTAGGTGCTCAACAGCAACACCACCAGCGTTGGAGCAAAGCCATGGATCCTGATGCCATAACGGCTGCCAAGGTCGATCCAGGTGGCGGCCAGCAGATAGCTCGGGCTGGCCAAGGGGAGCAACTGGGCAATGCGCAACCAGCGCCTTCCTGGAAAACTGCAACGGGCGGTGATCCAGCCGGTGGCGGTGCCCAGCAGAGCGCTGAGCAGGCCAACAAGGGCCACCAGGGCCAAGGTGTTTTGCGCCTGGGCTGGGCCGTCGGCACCCAGATCAAAACTGAGCGACTCGCCTACCGCCCCGCCTACCGCCTCGCCGGGCCCGAAGGCAAACCAGACCAACCCCAGCAGCGGCGCCAACGCCAGCCCACAGAGCAGCAGTACGCCGATTCCCAGCAGGCTGCGATCGGAACGGGGCGAGGGAACTGGGAAGGGACTTGAGATGGTGCCTGAAATGGTGAATCAAATATTGCCCAAAAAGCCTACGGGGCTGCGCATTTGACCGTTTTGACGTGACAAATATCACATCTGAATGTGGGCAATGATCGCGGCGCTTATGAGGGGGGCCTAGACGGGCTCCTGCGTGGCCATAGTGCCGTTCAGCAGTTAGCTAAACCGCTTGCAAATGGACCGCATGCAAACATTGCAATTGCTTCGCCAAGCCCGGCGTCAAGGAGCCTTGGCCCTACTGGCCTTAGGCGCCACCGGAGTGGCTATCGCAGCCATCGGCATCGAAGCAGCCCAGGCCCAAACCCAGGAGATCGGGGTCTACTCCGGCCGGCATTACAACTCCGACAAGCAGCTCTATCAACAGTTCACGGCCCGCACCGGCATCAAGGTGAAGCTGTTGGAGGCCAAGGACGACGCCCTGATTGAGCGCCTGCGCACGGAAGGGAAAAACAGCCCTGCAGATGTGCTGGTGCTGGTGGATGCAGCCCGACTGGACAACGCCGCCGACCTGGGCCTGTTTCGAGCAAGCCCATCTGCCGCCCTACTCAGGGACGTACCCCTGAATTTGCGCGATGGCAGGGGCCGCTGGTATGGGCTTACCCGCCGGGTGCGGGTGGTGATTGTCAATCCAAAGCTGGTGAATCCCAGCAGCATCCGCACCTACGCCGACCTTGCCAATCCGGCCCTGAAGGGAAAGCTCTGCCTGCGCGACAGCAAAAGTGTCTACAACCAGTCGCTGGTGGCCGATCAAATGATCCTGCGGGGTGATGCCGCCACGGCGACATGGGTCAAGGCAATGGCTGCCAACGTGACCAAGCCCTATTTCAGCTCCGATACCCCCCTTATCCGTGCGGTTGCCGGTGGGCAGTGCGCAGTGGGTCTGGTGAACACCTACTACGTGGCGCGCATGCTCTCCGGGGAAAACGGCGCAGCAGACAAAGCCCTGGCCAGCCAGGTGAAGGTGATCTTCCCCAATCCCGCCCACGTGAATATCAGCGGTGCCGGCGTTGTGAAGACATCAAAGAACCCCGAGGCGGCCCTCAAGTTGATCGAATTTCTGGCTTCTCCAACGGGCGGCCGCGGTTACGCCGAAGCCAACAACGAATATCCCCTCAAGGGATACGGCAACAACCCGATTCTCCAGCGCTTCGGGAGCTTCAAGGGCGATGGAGTTTCCGCCGAGCAGATGGGCGCCAAAAACAAGGCCGCCATCCAGCTCATGGCCAGCAACGGCTGGAAATAGGAGGGCGGCGACTCGCAGCTGATTATCGTTAATGAGAATCGCTTGCAAAAGGCAAGATCTTTGTCTACATTGCGACGCATTCGCAATTAGTTGCTGTGAGGATGCCGATTGGCCAGAGCGTTTTGCTCGATCCCAACCTGCGGCCCGGGAGCAGCTGCATTGAGGTCCTGGAGGGCATGGCGCGGGTGTATTGCCCCTGTGAAGAAACCGAAGGGATGACCCTCGCCTTTTTGCAGCCCGGCGATCAGCTGCGCACCGACCGTCTCTGCAGCGAAGGGGTCTGCGTGGAGGCGCTCACCCCCCTGATATTCAGCACCGAGGCCGAATCCACGGGGGGTAATGGGGGATTTGATCCGGTCAATGAGTGGACTTTGCAGCTGCTGAGGATCCGCCATCTCGGCAATGCTGAACTGCGTTTACACGCCCTGCTGAGCCTGTTGGTGCGCCGCCTGGGGCGCCGCTGCGGCGACTGGTGCGACCTGCCCTTCCGCCTCACCCATGAGCGCATCGCTGAATTGATCGGCACCACCAGGGTCACCACCACCCGGATGATTTCCAAGATTCGCCATGCCGATTTACTGCAGGTACCCAGTGGCGTCAACTGCCTGCGGCTGGCACCGGCCCTAGTTGAATCGGCCCCTCTGGCAGCCGCGCTTTAGTCAGTTAGGCGCACCTTTTTCACTGCGAGCCCAGCTTCGGTGGCAGTACCTGCCGCCAGCGCCAGCAAGCCCAAAAGCCCCACCAACTGGTTTTGGCCTTCTGCTGCGGCATCGGCGTTTTGGCCCAGCAGCACACCGGCAACAAACCAGGAAGTGGCGATGGCAGAGGTGATCCAGTAGGCCTTCCAGCGCCGCTGATACAGGTAGCCAGCCCCCAGGCCCGGCACCACATTCAGCAGCACCGCAACCCAGCCGGCCGAGGCGGCAAGAATCTGCTCACGGGTTGGGGTCATGGATTTAGTTGCGGGGCATCCCACTTTGGCTTTAGGTCAGCGGGGCAGCGGGCACAGCAAGGGCCCCGGAACCCGGTAGGTGCGCCAGTCGCCATTGCTGCTACTCACCTCGACGCCGATCAGGCTGGTGGGATGGTCGGGCTCACTGAAATGGCCAACCCACTCGATCGCATCGGCAATGGCGTCTTCAAGGGAGCTGTATTGGCCATCGAGCTGGCTGTGGGGCTGGCAGCTGTCATCGATCAGGCGGAAACGGCGCTCACTTGACTTAGCTCCATTGCTCAGCAGAGCTGTTGTACGCAGCAGAGCAGTTGGACCGGTTGCGGGCATATCCCTTCTCCATGGTTCAACACCTTGGCCAGAACCAGGGGCATCCCGCTGTATCCCAGGGAACACTTTGATCTGTCGTTACAGAGGCCCCGAGGAGGAGGAGCGATCAATCGAGCGCTCAAGCGAGCGATCAATTGGATGTGGTTGCTGTTGCCCAGGTCTGGAGCTTCTACGAAACTGGGAAGTCAACGGTTGTGAACTGTGTAAGAACTTGGTCAATTGACCAACTTGCCGGAGAGCGCCAACGAACAGCTCCGATAAACAGCACCGACAAACAGAACTGGAAAACAGCCCTGGAAGGCCCCATGCCACTAGCAGCGACCAAAAAGGCGAGCGTCGGCCTCGAGAAAGAGCTGGTAGGTGGTCTCGTCGTCTTCGCCCGCTACGGCTATCGAGACGGTTTGGCGGGGCGGACAGGCCTCCACCGACAGGGAAACGGCGCTTTCACTGTGGAGGGCGTGGTAAGTGGCGCTTTGGGCATCACTTGAGTAGAGGGTTTCCACCTCCCGCTCGAACCCCATCTCCTTAGAAATCAGGCTGATGCCAGCCAGTGAGTTGGTCAGGCCAGCATCGGACCGGATAGCAGTCACATAAACGAAGGGTGTGACTGCGGGGGTGTCGTCAGCCAAGCCTTTGCTGAGCGTCTGCAGAAACTGCCTCATGGGGAAAGGGGGCTAAGGGGCTGGTGATGGCCATCAATGGGGCGCCGAGCCAAATCTAGGCACCCCACACCAGATATGCACGCCACTGGCGCGCCAGGCCCCACCAGTAGCGCCTCAGCCATCGAGTCCCGTTTCCCGCTCCCAGGGAGTCACAGCGGCACGGTGCTGGTCCCACTGGCGCCGGCGCAGTTTTTCGTAGGCCCGGCAGAAGTCTTCTCCAAGGGCCTGGCGCAACACGCTGTCGGTTGCGAAGGCAGCGAGGGCCTCGCCCAAGTCGCGCGGCAGGCGCTGGCATTGGCCCTGCCCTAGGGGAGAGGCGTAATTGTCGTTGTCGTGGCGGGGTCCGGGATCGAGTTGGCGATCAATGCCATCCAGCCCAGCCGCCAGCACCGCCGCCTGCAGCAGATAGGGATGGGCAGCACCGTCTGGGAGCCTCAATTCCAGCCGCTGGCCATCTGGGATCCGCACCATATGGGTGCGGTTATTGGCGGTGTAGCTGATGCCACCAGGGCTCCAGGTGGCCCCGGAGCTGGTCGGCGGCGCCGCCAGCCGTCGGTAGCTATTCACCGTGGGATTCGTAAGGCAACTAAGGGCTGGGGCGTGGGCCAACAGACCGGCCAGGAAGTGGTAGGCCAGGGCGGAGAGGCCAAGGGCACCGGCGCTGTCGTGGAAAAGGTTTTGCCCCGCCCGGGGGCTGCCGGGGGCACCCCAAAGGGAGAGGTGGGTATGGCAGCCGTTGCCGGTGAGGCCAGCAAAGGGTTTGGGCATGAAGCTGGCCCGCAGCCCCCGCTGTTCGGCCAGGGATTTCACCATCACCTTGAAGAAGGCGTGGCGATCGGCGGTAGTGAGGGCATTGGCGAAGATCCAATTGACCTCGAACTGGCCGTTGGCGTCCTCGTGGTCGGCCTGGTAAGGCCCCCAGCCCAGCTGCTCCATCGCTTCCAGCAATGGACCAATTAGGGGGTATTGGCGCATCAGGGCCAACTGGTCGTAGCAGGGCTTCTCCTGGCTATCGGCCCCATCGGCAATCCTCTCGGCGCTGGGATCGAGCAGGAAAAACTCAGCCTCCACGCCGCTGCGCAGCTCATAGCCCCGCTCTACGGCCCGCTCCAGTTGGCGACGCAGCAGGCGGCGGGGGCATTGCTCCATCGGCTGGCCATCGAGCTGCAGCTCGGCCGCCACCCAACCCACATCTGGCTGCCAGGGCAGGGGCATCAGGCTGGGCGCGGCCGGGACCGCCATCACGTCGCCATCGGCGGGGGACAGATCCAGCCAGGCCGCAAAGCCAGCGAAGCCGGCCCCATCACGGGCCATGTCTGCCACGGCTGATGAGGGCACCAATTTGGCTCTCTGAATGCCGAAGAGGTCGGTGAAGGAGATCAGCAGGAACTTGAGGTTCAACTCCTGCATTCGCTGGGCGAGATCAGACATGGGATGGCTGCTGAAGGAGGTTTTCAACGATGCGGCTCAGCTGCTGTTGTTCCGCAGGGCTGCTGTGGGGGTTGCCGGCGCGGTGGCCTAACTCCGAGGTGATCACGTGCAGCTCCGCCCCGGCTATGGCGTTGGCGTCGGCGGCGAGATCGTCTGCCGGGAAGTAGAGGTCGTGGCTGAGGGCCACCACGGCGGTGCAAGCCCTAATGCCGGCCAGGGTTGCTGCTAAATCGCCGCCGCCGGCAACGTCGTGGGCCAGCCATGTGTCGAGCATGGCAATTAGATCGCGGGGATCATGGCGCTGGTAGTGGGGTAGCCACTGCTGCTCCACATGCAGCTCCACCGGTTCGGAAATGCTGCGAAAAAAAGGCTGGCTAGCGGCCCAACTCGCATAGATAAGGGCATAGGTCAGCAGCCCCTGGCTGGGGGGGCCATCGAAGCCGGAGCCATTCCAGTGGCGATCGGCGGTGAGGGCCTGGCGCAGGCTTAGGCAAAACAGACGGTTGTGGGGAGAGGTGCGGGCCGTTCCGCCCACGCAACAAATCCGCTCCACCAGCTCGGGGTGATCCACCGCCCACTGGTAGGCCTGCTGGGCCCCCATCGACCAGCCGTAGATCAGGGGAAGCTTTTCAATGCCAAAAACCTCCCGCAGCAGGCGGTATTGGGCTGCCACGTTGTCGCGGTGGCTCACCACCCAGCCCTGCTCGGCCAGGCCCATGGCGCCGTGGCTGGGGCTGCTCGAAGCCCCATTGCCAAACATGCCGGCGATCACGATGCACCAATGCTCCGGGTCAAGCACCGGCCCCGCCAACCAGGCCAGGTCTTCTGGCCTGGCCCCGTAGGAGGTGGGCACCAGGACCAGGTTGGAGCGATCGGCGTTGGCTTGGCCGATTTGGAGGTAGGTG
This sequence comes from Cyanobium sp. HWJ4-Hawea, assembly GCF_024345815.1. Taxonomy (NCBI): domain Bacteria; kingdom Bacillati; phylum Cyanobacteriota; class Cyanophyceae; order Synechococcales; family Prochlorococcaceae; genus Cyanobium; species Cyanobium sp. HWJ4-Hawea. Next base: position 11,040 of record NZ_JAGQBV010000032.1, read on the forward strand.
AGTTGGGCTGCGGCGATGGTGCGGCCGCAGCTAAGGGGCAAATTGCCAAGCTCGTGGCTAGCTAACAATCCAGTGCTGGCACTCATGCCGGCAGGCCCAGGGCCGGCAGGTTGCGCAGCAGTTGGCGATGCACGGCTAGGTAGCCCCGGTCGCAATGGCGCAGCTGGGGGGCGATCGGCCGATGGGCGGCGGCCAGGGCATGGAATGGCAGGGAGGGATAGAGGTGGTGTTCGGCGTGGAATGGCATGTTCCACATCAACCAGCGCACCAACGGATTGGTAAGGGTGGTGCGGGTGTTTTTAGTACCATCGCTGCTGAAGCTGCAGCCGCTGTGTTCGGCGAGCAGAACAAACCGCAGAAAGGGTTGACCCACCGCCAGGGGCAGTAGCCAGAACCAGAACAGAAAGCCCGTGCCGCTCAGCAGGGAGGCGATCGCCAGCAGGATATAAACACCGAACTGCAGCCACACCGAGCGCCGCACCTGGGGGATCACCTCTGCGTTGAGGTAGCTGAGGTCGCGGAGATCTCCCCAAAGCAGCTTTCGGTAGGAGGCGAACTTGCCTGTCCACCAATTCCAGCCGCCCAGCTCCAGCAGATAGCCCCAGGCACTGGTGGGCAGGGGATCATCCAGTTCTGGATCGAGTCCGGGCTGATGCGTGTACCGGTGGTGCCACTGGTGGTAGCGGCGGTAGGAGGTGGAGTTGTAGAAGCTCAGCAAGCCGGCAATCCAGGCCACGGAGTCGTTGAGCCAACGGCTGCGGAAGGCGGTGCGGTGGCCGCATTCATGCAGAGGTGCAAAGCAGGTGGCCAGGCCGATGCCGCAAACCACCAGGCCCAAAAGCCGCATCGCCAGGGGCCAGCTCTGGTGGGCCCAAATCAGGCCGCCGGAGCCAATCATCGAGAGGTGACACAGCCAGCGCCAAATGGCGGGGCCATTGCTCAGTTGGTTGAGCTGAGAGAGGATTTCCCGCGGCAGCAGGGGTTGGGAATTGGTGGCCATTGTTCAATCTGAACAGATACCAGGGCAAGGCTTTTGTATGCGTTGTGACCGATGGGGCGGACTATGTCTTGGCTCTCAAACCACAACCAGCAAGAAGCCATTCACCCGAGTTCCAGGCAAGCCAGGCCATAAACGTCCCGCAGGGAGACCGAGGGTGACACGCCCCGGTACATCCTCAAGGTTTCGCCGACCACCGTGAAGCCCAGTCCTGCGAGCAGGAGATCGGCCTGGGGATTGGCCCCAGGTGCATCAATCAAAACCACACCGGCATGGCGCTGCAGCAGGGCGTTGAGCAAGCGCTGGGCCAGGGCCGGGGTGTCGGCCAGCAGGGGGCCAAGCCGCCAGCCCAGGCCCGGTTGCAACAGGCAGGGACGAATTCGGCCAAAGCCATGGCAGACCCCCTTGGCGTCGACCAGGGCCAGCACGGTACCGGCGGGATGGTCGAGCCAATCGCCCAAAAAGTGGGGCCTGGGGCTGGGCTCATGGGCGGCGTCATAGGCCTGCACCGCAGCTCTAGGAATCGCAGGGCCCTCCAGCAGGATCAGGCCGTCTGCCGGATCACTTGCACCAACGACACCTGGGCCAACACCGGCACCTGGGCCGCCAGCAGCGGGGCTGCCATTCCATTGCCAGCGCCTGGTTTTAGAGGCCGGTTCAAAACCCCAGCCCGCATAATCGGCGATCCGATCGGGGGCCGCCTCAATGCCAATGCAAGCCAAACCGCTCAGATGGTCGAGGGCATGGGCCCAGAGCTGGCGGCCATAGCCCTTGCCGCGCTGGGCAGGCTCCACCAGAAATAGGCCAATGAAGCCATAGAAATCGTTGTAACGCACCCCAGCGATGCAACCGATTGGCCGGCCGCCAAGGCAACCGACCCACAGTCCCTGGCGATCGGTGTGGCGATAAATCGCCACATCACCAATTCCCGGGGCAAAACGCTCGGCCCGGGCCCAGCCAGTTACAAGATCCAGATCGGCCTCCCGCAGGGACCGAATCCGCATCGGCTCCGCCCGAGCCGAAGAGAGGGAAGGGGCGCCGCAATCAGGAGGAAGAATGTCAGCCATAACAAACAGTTAAGGCATATTGACAAAAAGGATGCTTTGCTTAATTCACTCGAGAGTTTTCCTCGTGTTTATTAAATCTGGAGCAATCGTCAGCCTTCGTTCAAGCCCCGATTCCCATTACCAGGTGGTCAATCTGGATGAGTTTTCAGATTCGGTATGGGTGCGGAGATGGCCCCTGAGCAGGCACCGGCTGCCAACATTCTCAGTTCCCCATGGCGACATAGCCGCCATTGAACAGGGGACGGCTAGATAAACCAACCCGGCTCCAAAACCATGGCCCACCAATCCCTGCCACCGATCGCGGGCAACGAGGCCGAGATTCTCGCCCTGGTGCAAAAACCAGGGCCTGTTTTTTTAGCAAACACCAATCTCAAGCTGGAGCAGATCAGTTCAGGCTTTGCCTGCGCCCTGCACATGCACCAACCCACAATTCCAGCCGGGGCCCATGGGGAACTGATCTCCCATCTCCAATACATGCTGGATCACCCCGGCGAAGGAGACAATCACAACGCCGAAGCATTTGCCAACTGCTATCGGCGCCTCGCCGAAATACTGCCCCAGCTAATAAGGGACGGCTGCAATCCCAGGATCATGCTGGATTATTCCGGCAATTTGCTCTGGGGAATTGGCCAAATGGGCCGCCAAGACATCATCGACGGCCTCAAAAGCCTGGCCTGCGACCCCAGCCTGCAACCGCACGTGGAATGGCTCGGCACCTTCTGGAGCCACGCCGTGGCACCCTCAACACCAATTCCAGACCTGAAGCTGCAGATCTTGGCCTGGCAGCACAATTTTGCAGCCCTATTTGGCAACGACGCCCTCCAAAGGGTGAAGGGATTCTCGCCGCCGGAAATGCACCTGCCAAACCACCCAGATACCTTCTATGAATTTGTAAAAGCCCTCAAGGAGTGTGGTTACCAGTGGCTGCTGGTGCAGGAGCACAGCGTTGAGAACCTGGATGGCTCGTGCCTGAGCCAAGGCCAAAAATATCTGCCAAACCAACTGGTGGCCCGCAACTCAAGTGGCGAAATCATAACCATCCTGGCCCTAATTAAGACCCAGGGTTCCGATACCAAACTGGTGGGTCAAATGCAGCCCTGCTATGAGGCAATCGGGCTGGGGCGCCAGGCGCTGGCGGGCGTAATGGTCCCGTCGCTTGTTTCCCAGATTGCCGATGGCGAAAATGGCGGCGTGATGATGAACGAATTTCCATCGGCCTACATCCAGGCAAACCAAACCATCGCCGCCCGGGCAAAAGATGGGGCCTCTGGCGGGGCATCTAGCCAGTCAACCGTTGCAATCAATGGCAGTGAATATCTGGAGCTGTTGGAGCAAAGCGGTATCAAACCAACTGACTACCCAATGATTCAGCCAGTTCACCAACACAAGCTCTGGCAGAAGGTCGGCAGCCAAGCCCCCCAGCCGGCACCGCAGCAGGCCACAGAAGCTGCTATTGCTGAATTACAGGCCACTGACCACACCTTTTCGATGGCTGGGGCCTCCTGGACCAACAACCTCAGCTGGGTTGAGGGCTACGCCAATGTGCTCGAACCGATGAACCAGCTCAGTGCCGAATTCCACCAGGTATTTGATCCCCTCGTGGCGAAGGATCCAGCGGTAACCAAAAGCCCCCAATACCAGGAGGCGCTATTGCACCTACTGCTGTTGGAAACCAGCTGTTTCCGCTATTGGGGGCAGGGGGCCTGGACCGACTACGCCAGCGAAATCCACCGCAGGGGCTCTGCCTTAATCAGCTCCCCAGGGGCTCTGCCCTAATTGGCCTAGCTAAACAAAACTAGGGCCAGTCAACAAAACTCACCGGTTCGTATTTAGCCACCGAAATACGCCAGGCCCTGGGGCTGAGGGCCCTGAGGCTGGCCAGGAAGGTTTCGGTATCACCGCCTGATACCCATTGGGCCTTGATCACGGGAAGCTGCTCACTCATCAGCTCCATTGGCATTTCCACCAGCAGCAGGCTGGCATCACCGGCGGCCCGCCGTAGGGGGCCCTCGTCGCTACGTTGCCAGAGGCGCAACAGCAGCTCCAGGGCTAGGCCACGACCCTTCTCGCCAGGGTCGGTGGCGGTGGCTGCATCTGCGGATTGGGTTTTGCCCGCCAGGGGTAGGGCCCGCTTACCGGAAAACTCGACCAGCGCCAAGGCAATGAGATAGGGAGCATCGGCCATTGTTTGGTTAGGTCGCAACGCTCCCACCTTGCAGCAGCAATGGCCCTAATCTGCTTTCCATGAAGGCGCTTCCAGGCAAAACAAGGCCCAGGTGGCTGGTACTCGGCGGCCAGATTGCCGCGGGAGCAGTGCTGATTTCCCTGGTGGTCAGTGCACTGCCGGCGTTGCTGTTCATGTCGTTGGTGATGGCCCTATTGCTCATCCCCGTATTGCGCCAACTAAGGAAAGAGGCCAGGCGAGCAGGCATCGATTTGGATGCCCCAGCCCGGGAGCAGATGATTGATGTCACCCCGCTACACCGACGCATCGAAAGGGATTTCTGGGCTTTTCGTAGGCGCTGGCGCTGATCGCCGTGGCCATAAGAGAAGTATTGCGGATGGGACATCCGCTGCTGCGCCAGATAGCCGAGCCCGTTAAAAATCCCCTTGCGGCTGATATCCAGCAGTTGATCACGGATCTTCGGGAGACGATGCAGGCCAGGAGTGGCGCGGGGCTCTGCGCACCACAAATTGGCATCTCCAAACGGGTTCTGATCTATGGCAATGGAGCCCCCAATCCCCGCTATCCGGACGCGGGGATAATTCAGGAAACGGTGCTAATCAACCCCATACTCACACCGATATGCGCCGGGCAGCAAACTGATCCCGAGATGCAAACCGGCTGGGAAGGCTGCCTAAGCGTGCCTGGGCTAAGGGGCGAAGTGCAACGTTGGCGGCGCTTACGACTGCAGGCAAGCAATGCAAGCGGGCAGGAAGTTGATCGAATTTTGGAGGGCTTTGAAGCGCGCGTTGTGCAGCACGAGTGCGACCACTTGGATGGAATTCTCTTCCCTGATCGCTTGATTTCGCCAACCCGAATTGGCTACATTGAAGAACTAGTTATGTCGGGACAAATCCCAGCCGTATCAGACTGAATATGTTCAATTTAAACCGCCGCAGGATTCAGCAAAACCACCAACACACCCCCTGGCACGAGCTTTGGCGCCAACCCCTTGCCGCCCTAATCAGGATGCCCTGGGCCGTATTTTTCGGCACCATGGTATTGATCTATATTTCCGAAATACTAATTTTTGCCCTGATTTTTAGCCTCGATGCTTCAAATATCAAGGGCGATCCAGTCATGGGTATTCCCCGGCCAATTTCATTTGCCGTAGGGGCATTTTTCGCCAATGCCTTCGACGACCTATCGCCAAATTCACCCTTCGTCTACGGCGTGGCAGTGCTGGACCTGATCGCCGGCCTGGTCACACTCTCAACCCTTACAGCCGTTGTCTTCTCCAGGTTGAGCAGCAATGAAACGCCGTTAATTTTTAGTCGCCATCTCTGCATCAGCAACACCCAAAATGGTCACCTCTTTTGCAGGTTTGTGACAAGCGATAAAAGCCAATGGCTCAATGTTAACTATTCCCTCAGCCTTATCTACGACGACGAGCCGGAGTCCGGCCTGTGGCAGAGGCGAATCGTGCCCCTTTCAATCCTCAATCAGGGAACGCCCCAACTAAGCCAAACCGCAACACTCACCCATCAGCTTGATGAGCAAAGCCCGATCTTCCTGATGGGGATTGAGGAGCTCCAAAGGCGCAATGCCGTGATCATGCCGCTGGTGGAAGGCATCGACGAAAGCACCGGCTCAGGCCTGCTGCAAACCCACCTATATTCAATCAAGGATGTGCTAACTGGCTACAGATATGGAGATCTTGTTAGCACGGACAAGCGGGGTCAAAGGCACTTAAATATTCAAAAGCTTAACAACATTGAGACCGTTGGCGGCGCCACACAGATCACTGGCTAAATCACCCAGCAGCCATTAGCTTCCCAACAGTTGACTGGCTCGGGCCTGTGGTTTTGCTGCTTCTGAGGGGATTGGTTGCGGGCATGGCAGCAGGAACCATTGCCACCTTTGCGGCACTGACCCTTTTGCCGGCAGACCACAAGGCTGCTGAAAATGGCAAAGTCTCGCCAGATGTTCAGGCCCTCAGCGGGCTTAGGCAAACAGCTGACGGCGCTGCGGTTGGTGCACTGGCAGGGCTGCTTTTAGCCACCGCGGCCCAGGGGCGACGGCGGCGCGCCCCGTGGCAAGGCTGGCGACAGTTTGTGGTGGTGCGCAAGCAGCGCGAGAGCGCCGAGATCACATCATTTGAATTGCGCCCGGTTGGGGGAGGGCCACTGCCGAACTTTCTGCCCGGCCAATTCCTCACTCTTCAGCTCCCAATCCCAGGGATGGCCAAGCCGGTGGTGCGCACCTATTCGCTTTCCGATTTCCCAAGCGAGGGGAAGGCCCCAGATCACTACCGGATTTCAGTCAAAAGGGAGCCCGCCCCCAAGGGGCTCGATGTGGCGCCGGGGCTGGGCTCCAATTTTCTGCACGACCATGTGCAGGAGGGCAGCAAGCTGAACATTCGGCCCCCGGCCGGCAGCTTTGTGCTCGACACCGAAAGCACTGAACCGGTCGTGCTGGTCAGCAATGGCGTAGGCATCACACCGATGCTGGCCATGGTGAAAGCAGCCCTTAGCTCCGGCAGCCAAAGGCCCATTTGGTTTCTGCACGGCTGCCGCAACAGTGAATATCACTCCTTCCAAACTGAAATCGCCGACCTGGCCCGCAGCCACAACAACCTGCAGGTGCACGTGGCCTACAGCCGCCCGTTGCCAAGCGATGGGGGCTGCTATCAGAGCCCGGGCTACATAGACGGAGCCCTGATAAGTGGCCTAATTAAGGGCCCGGCCTCCTATTACCTCTGCGGATCACCGGCCTTCATGGACAGCTTGGTGATGGCGCTCCAACAGGCTGGAGTTGGCCAGGGGGCGATTCGTTTTGAGAGCTTCAGCCAGGCCCCCCGCGTTTCCCCAAGCACTGGAGCTGGTGCAGAAGGCAGCACCGCGCCCGTGGCCTCCTCTGCTGTTCGCTTCTGTCGCAGCAACACCACCGCCACCTGGAGCAACAACAATCCTGAGCAAAGCCTGCTGGAACTGGCGGAGGCCTCCGGACTGCAGCCTGCCTTTGCCTGCAGGGCCGGGGTATGCGGAACCTGCATCACCCGGGTGAAAAGCGGCTCGATCAACTACCTGGCTGAGCCCACGGCCGAGGTTGCCCCTGGCTCGGCATTGATCTGCATCGCCAGGCCCGCCAGCGAAACCCTGGAACTCGAGCAATGACATCGACAAAAGACGATCTGTTGACCACCTAGGCCAGATCGACAATCCTCAGCAAAGAACTTCCCCCTCAGTCAAACCCCACCGAATTCAGCATGGAAAGCGCCGATTGGCTAACGATCCTTCACCCCGCCCTGGCGGTGGTGCTGATCTATCCCTTAATTGGCATGGTGGTGCGCCTAGGGGTGCAAACCAGGCAGCGACGAATGGGCGAAAGCAATATTGCAAGGACCAGTGGCAGTGAACACACCGACCTGGGTCGCTGGCTCTCGGCCGGGGTGGTGATCGTTGTTTTGATCGCCCTGGTGGCGGCGATCGTTACCAAAAATCCCCTCAGTGCCTTCAGCGGTGGCTGGGCGCGGGGTCTGCAACTACTGATGGTGCTGCTGGGCACCAGCATCTCCCTGGTGGCGTTGTGGCAGGCCACCAGCAAATCGCTACGCCTGCTGTTTTCCCTGTTGACCTGGCTGGGGGTGATCAGCCTGGGGGCCCAACCCGAAGTGTGGAGAGTCAGCGATAACCCCTTCGATCCGATGTTCTGGACATCCCATTACTGGGCAGGGGTTGGCGTGACGGGTCTGATGCTGTTTTCGCTGGGGGCAAGGCCTGAGATATTGCGTCAGCTGCGTTGGCGCCGGATCCATGTGGCAGCCAATCTTCTGGCGGCAGTGCTGTTCAGCATTCAGGGGATCACCGGCACCAGGGATCTGCTGCAGATTCCCCCGGGCTGGCAGTTAGCAACTATCTATCAGTGCAATTTCGACACCCTGAAATGTCCGCCCCTGGCCAGCCAGCCACCCGCCCCTTGAAAGAAGGGCTGGGGCTCATGGCCCTGTTCATTCTTCTTAGAGGCAGTGACAGCACCCTGTTGAAGTTTTTGCAGCAAACGGGCGAAGCAACCCACGCCGCCGGGGGCCCTGAAGCAATCAGTTTCTGCAACGTGTTCTTTTTCTCGAGCCTGGTTACTGGATTAGTGCTGCTGCTGGCCAACCGTCAGAACGTTCAAAGCCAATTACCGCTGCTGAGCCACCAGAACAGGTGGCTATTGGTTTTGCAGAGCTTCAGCGGCTTCTTTTTGGGCCCAATGGCCTTTTTTCTTGCCTTGGCCCGCCTCACGGTGGTGCAACAGACCCTGCTTTTTAGCCTGACGGTGCCAGCTACGGCGCTGTTAGCCCGACTACTGCTGAAGGAGCCCCTACCCCGCACCTTTGCCCCCAGCGTTGTGCTCCTTTCCACCGGCCTTCTGCTGGCCATGCACCCCGCCATGGCTGGCACCACAATTGCGCCGGTCGATAACCATCTCGACCCTCGCGGCCTGTTCTGGGCCCTACTGGGAGTTGGGGCTTTTGGGTTCAGCAGCGTGGTGAACCGACTCACCGGCCAGAGGGGTCTGGGAGTTGGTTTCACGGTAGGCATCACCAGCCTGGCCGCCTCGGTGGCCTTTGCCGTGATTGCCCTGCTGTTATTTGGCCCCAGCCACTTTATTTACCTGCGCAGTTGGTGGGTTCTTGGGGTGATCGGCGGCTACGCCCTAGTGATCAGCCTGGGAAGCCAATGGAGCCTGATGCAGTGCTACACGCGACTGAACGTGGTGCAGGTATCGCTCTGGGCATCGCTCACGATCGTGGTCTCGCTGGCCGAGGCCCATCTGGTGCTGGATGAACCCCTGCAATGGCCGGCGCTGGTTGGCGCGGCCCTAATTCTGGTGGCCATCGGTCTGCAGCCCTGGAATTCAAGGGGCCATGGCGATGACAGACCAGGCCAAGCTCACTAGGGTCGAATTGGTAAAAATTTCCAACCAGTCAATGTTCAAGGCATCCGCACTGCTCGTACTGAGCCTGGGAATTGCAACAGCAGTACCTAACGCCCGAGCCGCAAGCCCCCTTGCCGGTGAGCTGATCGCCTCTGCCCAGAGCAAGGCAATCTCCTTCCAAAAGGCCGAGGCGCCCGTAACCGGCAGCTTCAGCGTGGAGAAGAAAGGAGACAAGACAACTCTGGTCTTCAGCAAGGATTTCAGCACCAACCCCCAGGCCCCTGCCCTGCAGGTGATTCTGGTGAAATCAGCCACTCCCTTGAAGGCCCTTAAGGCCCCCCATTACCCCCTCACCCCTGGCTCCTACACCCAGGTGGCAGCCCTCAAGAGTGCCAAGGGCCCCCAGACCTACACCCTGCCCGCAGGCGTGGATGTAAAGGCCTACGGCTCGGTTCTGATTTGGTGCAAGGTTGCCAACGCCACCATGGCCTGGGCACCCCTTAAGTAAATAAGAACCCCCAATTAAATCTGCTGGGGGCCCTTGGGGTCCCCAGCTTTATCAACCAGCTGAATATCTGCAGCTAAGCAAGGAATGCAGAAACGACGGAAACCATGACCCAATTCCGTCCGACACCAGGAAGCCTGGCATCTCGAAGGCTGGAAGAACGACCAGGCACCCTGCCAAGCCACCTGGCAGTATCAGGGGGATTGGCGCCAACCAAAATATCAGTTCTAGTTCTGGATGTGCAGGGGGCAAAACAAAAGGCCCTCGACAATCTGGAGCAATTAGATCAACTCCTCCAGGCAGATGCTCCGCTCTGGATCCGCGTTAATGGGCACGGCCAGCCAGAATTGATTGAAGAACTATTTAAGCGATGCAATATCCCCAAAGTATTTCTACCTCTGGCCCTTGAAACACCCCAATCTCCAAGGCTGGATTCCTTTGCGGACGTGGTAGCCCTAGTGGTGCATCGCCTAAATCTAACCGACAAGGCGCTAAACCTTGTCAGCGACCAGGTGAGCATCTTGCTTACCCATCGACTGCTGATATCCATAGAGGAGGTGGCCACTCAAGATGGCTTTAACTCGCTCACATCCTGGCTGTTACACGAACACCCAAATGCGGCAGACGAAGAACTGGATGATCTGTTGCACTACATGGTCGACACGCTTCTAGATGGCATATTTCCGATGCTGGAGCAGTTGGCAAGCCGTCTTGACAGCCTGGAAGAGGCCGCACTGCGTGCACCCAGTCCGCAAATCCTCGGCCGTGCTTACCACTTAAGGGGCAACCTGCGCAGAATTCGCCAGCAGCTTTGGCCCCTGAGAAATCAGACCCTGCTCTTTCTTAAGCAGAATCAACCATTGATGGGCCAGAAAAGCCTCAATGGCTTCCGCGAGATTGCGGAAAATGTGGCTCAAATATTTGAAAGCTGTGAACTACTTAGGCACCAATGCGACGCCGTTACCAATACCCATATGGCGAGCACTGGTAATCGCATGAATCAGATCATGAAGACACTTACCATAATCTCGGCAATATTCGCCCCAATCACCTTTTTAGCCGGGGTCTATGGCATGAACTTCGACAATATTCCTGAACTGCATTGGCGATATGGCTACTTCCTATGCCTGGCCCTGATGGCCACCGTAGCCACCATTCAAACCACCCTGTTGTGGAAACGGGGATGGTTCGAAGACTGGTCAAACACCCGTCGCCAGTAATCAAATATGACCCTAGATCACATAAGTTTTGGCACTCAAGACATCGCCGCGACCCAGGCCTTCTACGAGGGACAACTGGGATTACCGGTAATGATTCACGAGCGCATGTTGATGCAGGAGGGCGGCACGGTGGAGCACGTGTTTTTCGATTGCGGCGGCGACTGTGCCCTGGCCTTCATGCAATGGCAGCAGGTACCTGGGGTGCCAAGTGACTACGACACCGGCATCAACCGCGGCCTGGGGGTGCCAAACGGCACATTCCACTTCGCCTTCCGCTGTGCCTCCCTCGTCGGGCTGGAGGAGAGGCGGCTGGCACTCATCGCAGCAGGGGTGGTGGTGGGTGCTGTGCTGGATCTGGATCCCTATAGGTCATTCTTCCTTGAAGATCCCGTAAATCGCCTTCGCTTGGAATACACCACTCGAGTGAGACAACCATTGGCGTCGGATCGAGATCCGGAACAACGGCAGTTTCCAGCCAGTCTGGCTCTGTTTGAACAGGCCGCAAAGCCTGGTTAAATCCAGTTCACTCACACCTAAAGCATCGGGAATGGATGCACCAGGAGGGCTCGCCATGACCAGCACCTATTAAGTGATAATGAACCCCACAGTTTCTAGCCAATTCGCATGTCTAACTCAATCTCCCGCAGAACACTGATCCTTGGCGGCATTGGCGGTGCGGCCGGCATTGTCCTTGGACCTGCCTTAGCAACAAATGCCGGCCAAAGTAGGGAAAGAAGAGCACTGTTTGATCGGCTGCCAGTGTTTGGCGTGCCCATGCCTACCGCATTCAGCTCCTCACTTGAGATCGATCTAGGAACACAACGCCGCTTGCTGCGCTTCTACCAACAGGCTGGAGCTAATGCAGTGCTCGCAGTGGCATCCACCGGGGAGATGCTGTCGCTGTCTTGGCCTGAGGCACTACAACTCACAGGCATGGCCAGCAGCGTCTTTGGGGCGGCGCGCACATGGGCAAGCATCAGTTGCGGCCGCAGCGTTGAGGCGTGTGTTCAAGGAGCCGTGGCCCTACGCAAGGCTGGTGCCAGTCTGCCTTTGGTGATTCCGGGACTGCTTGCTAATGCAAGCGTGCCTGAGGCCGAAGCTCTCAAACGGCTGGTGGCTGTGGGCCAACGCGCTTCGGGCCCCCTAGGGCTGTACGAAGCGATCAGCCCATTTCACCGCACGCTGACACCTTCGTCGCTGAACACATTGGCGGCCCTGGGCACCTACCAAATGCTGAAAACCACCCAGGGACAGCCAGAACAGATCGCCGCACTGAGAGCGGCGGCAGGCGCAAGCTTCACACTTCTAGAGGCCAACACAGCCGAGCTGGCAGCAACGCTGGCAGCTGGTGCCAGCGGAGTGATGGATTTCTGTGCAGCCTGTTTCCCTGAGCTACTGACATTTCTCTGCCGCCACTGGCGCGATGGGGGCCAAATCCAATCGATTCAGCGGCTATGTAAGTGGATTGGCCAGACCGATGCTGTACTTCTGCAATCTCTTCCGTTTCCCCTGGACGTCAAGGCTGCTCTGGCGGCACGGGGGTTTGAGATTCTGCCCCTCAGCCGACTAAATATTAACGACCTGACCAACGAACAACAGGCTGTAATCCAGGATCTCGTGCGTCAATTCCAGGCCCTGTGCCAAGAGCTTGGGATCAAGACACTGATCTGAATCGTGAGAGCAAGCAGACAGACGGCCAAGGTTGACCATCGGGTTGATTAATCGGTTGATTGAGGCGGGGCGGGTTGGTTGGAAGCTAGGGTTTTTACCTCCAGCGCCATGGCATTTCCCAGCCTCTGAATATGTCGCACGTTGTTCTTGCTGTCATGGAAGAAGCGCCCTTCCATGCATTTTCACGCCTTCATGACTTCCCGGTTCTGGGGCATGCCTGGGGCGGAGCGCTGGCCTGGAGAGCAGCGTTGATCCTGGTGGCGCTGATTACTGATTGCCCTGCGTCTCTTTGTGGTGATCGTTCTGACAATCCTGATCGCAGGGGTCAATGCGATCTGGCCCCTTTATCTGGGGACTGAGCAACAAGGGGGGCACTTCAACTCGCCTTGATTGTGTCCAAGAGCTTGGGGACCCATAGCTTTGTTAGCTCCGGTTTGCTCACCACATCAGCGTGGCGATCGGTTAGCAAATCGCACCATTGCGGCTCAGCCTTAAAGCGTTGGGCATGGCGCCGCGAGAGGGAGCGTATCCAGGCACCTCCGTACACCACCATGCTGCCCTGGATTGGCCGAGGGGGCTCCTGCAGGATCCATTCCCCGATTAGCTCCTGGCGAATGCTTCTGTGGATTGCCCTTTGTTTGCCTACATCACCATGGCGCCAGGATCCGTAGCCTTTGCGCCACCAACTACGCAGCCCACGGTGCCAACGCAGCCGGTAGAGGGGATGGAACGGATCAATGGGATCAACCATAAAAACGCCTCTTACACCTACTTGCCTGCTTTCAAGTTCGAGGGCCAAGGCATAGGCAAGCCAGGCCGCCAGAGAGAATCCTCCAAGCCATAGATCTTCGCCTAGATGATTGCCTGCTATCTGCAGAACTAGGTCGGCAAGATCGCTGGCCAACTGCTTGAAGTTGCGCCGTTGTGAAGATGATGAAGTTGGGTCTTGATGCCTTGGGAAGCCCAGGGCCATCAGCCCCACATCGGCGGGGAAACTTTGTTCCAAGGCGGCCGGTATCGCCCCGCACCACAACAAGTTGGTGGACTGCAGCTTGGAGACGAGCTGGGCTTGATCCAGCGAATCCAGACTGGGCTGGAGTTCCAGCCGCTTGCCTGCTGGCTCAACATCCACTGAAAAGACGCGCTCGCCAGGGCAAGGCCCTGCCTGCAGCTGGGGGATGTCGATCTTGCCGTTGGCGTTGAGGGGAAACTTGGCCACCCCAAATAGCCGTTGGGGGTGCAGACGCGGGTCGTCGAGGGCCCCTGTCAGTGCAGCAGCGATTTGGCCCAGCAGGCTTTGGCTGGGTTGATCGAGCTGAAGCCAGGCGTTGAGCCCATCTGGATCGCAGAGCAACAGGCAGCGTTGGACGCCGGGTTGCTGTTCCAAGGCCTGCTGCAGCGGGGTGACATCCAGCCATTCGCCGTGGCGCTTGAGCAGCTGATTGCTGCGCCCCAGCAGTTCCAGCTCGCCCTTTTCGTTCCAGCGGGCCAGGTCGTTGCTGAGCACGCCCATCAGGCCGGCTCGGCTGGGGGTGGGCTCGAGTTGCCATCTCTGCTGAGCCTTCAACAATTGGCCTTCGATCAAGGCCTCGCCCCTGATCTGAAGGCGGCCGATCGCGCCAGCATCTAGGAGAACCTGACCTTGATCACCCACCACCGCCACGTCTTTGCCGTCGAACGGCACGCCCCGGAAGCCCTGCCATGGGGCAGATAGGGGCAAAACCTGTTCGGCGACCACACCGGTTTCAGTGGCGCCTAAGGCGTTAAGGCATTGGCCGCCTGGTTGAGCCCAGGTTTGGAGTAGGGGCCAGAGGCTCAATGGGCAGGCTTCGCCCGTAAGTGAGATCCAGGCGAAACGGGGGCTCGCTTCAGGGGCAGCACCAAGGGCCTGAAGCTGGCTGGGAGTGGCATAGAGAAGCTCGCCGTCCCCAGGTAGGAGCGCCAGCGACGACCTGCCGATCACCTGGCACCACCCCTGGAGGAAGCCTGCCAGTAGGTGCTTGCTAGACGCCCCAAACCAGGGATTTACGAGCATGGCGCAGGGGCTGCCGGCAGCCAGGTTCAGCTTGGCCGCGTTGGCTTGCGCCTCCAGTAGCGCCTGCCTCCAGCCGCGCACGAACAGCTTCGGCGGCCCCGTGGAGCCTGAGCTAAACAAGATCGTGCACCAGCGGCCCGGCCCTACCGCTGGCCCCTGGATCCCTGCCTCCAGCTCCTGGGCAAGGGCGGCATGGCAGGAGTCGTGGGCGTGGGCGATCCACACCCCACCCGCCAGCCACAGGCCGACCAGCTGGGGCAGATCACTCCATGGGTTACGCCAAGGCAGCGCCACGCAACGCCCCACCTGCCAGTGGGGCTGGGATTCGTAGAAGTGGCGCCATTGATCGGCCTGTTGGCCAAGTTGGCTGAAGCTGAGTTCGCCCTCCGGGGCCAGGAGCGCCGGGCGCTGGCCATGGTGGCGTTGGCTGTGCGCCCACAGCTGCTGCCAATGCTCGATCACGCTGCCTCCGGCATCGATCTCAGACCCGTTTGAACAGATTCATCACCACCACGCCGCCCATTCCCGAAGCCAATTGCAGGGCGCAGTGGGGGGTTGGTGGGGAGCCCGGTGGCTGAATCGGCAGCCCCAGATCCGGATCGAGCGGCGCCGGCCATGGCGGCACCTGTCCGCGCTGGAGGCCCTCCACAACCAGGGCAGCCTCCACAACTCCTGCGGCCCCAAGGCCATGGCCCAGGCTGCGTTTCATGGCGCTGATCCAGGGCAGGTTTGGAAATGCCCGCGTCACGAAGCCGATTTCCTCGCGATCAAACTTGGGTGTGCCCGTGGCATGCAGGCAAAGCCAATCGATCGAAGCTTGGGCCTCGGCATCGTCTTGAAAGAGGCGTTGCAAGAGGGCATGGCTCAAACCCTGGCCCTTTAATGGCGCCACAAGGTGATGCGCTTCACAGCCAGACACGCTGTTGCTGAGCTGGGCCAGTGCCGGCACCCCCCGCTCTCTCGCCCTCTCGCCAGGATCCAGCACCAGGCAGGCCGCCGCCTCCCGCGGCACCATGCCGCTGCGCTCGCTACTGAGGGGCTGGGAGGCACCGTGGCTGGCCAGGGCACCGGAGCAGCGATTCGCCTCTAGCAAGAGCTGGGGCAGGGCAGGTTCAGCTCCCACCACCAGGGCAAGGTCCAGTAGGCCCGCATCCAGCATTCGAGCTGCCAGGGAGATCGCCTGGGCGCCGCTGCTGCTGGCGGCATTGAGGTTGAACTGATCTCCCTGCAGTCCGAATCGCACCGCCAGCGCGGCACCGAGGGCATTTCCTCGCCAGCGGCTGAGGCTGGTGGGCCGCGGGCGGGCGCCAGGCACGTTCTGATCGTGCAGCAGGCTGCTGAGATCGCCAAGGGCACTGGCACTCACCACACCGGCCCGTAGGCGCCACGCCTGTTGTTGCAGCGGCTGCCGCTCGCCCCGCAGCGGCTGGCGCTCCGCTGGCAGAGCTGCTTCCCGCCAGGCCAGCTCGGCGGCCGCCAGGCCGAGCTGCTGCTGGCGACTAAGCATGGAAGCTTCCCCGCCATTGAGCTGGGCCAATTGCCGGATCGCCTCCAGGCTGTGCTGCTGGTCAGGCAGCAGCCGGTCGGAGCAAACCTGGTTCCACAGCTCCCGGCGGCTGTGCAGCCTCGCCGTGATCACGGCCGCTCCGGTGATGGCGATGCTGATCAAATTTCTGGCACCGGTCGCGCAATCATTGTTCAGCTCTGCAATCCTGAACCAAACCTTCTCCTGCCTTGACGAACTGGATCCTGCTGCTGGTTGCCGGTGTGCTGTGCGGCTTCCTCAATGCGGTCGCCTCCAGCGGGGCAGCCATCACCCTGCCATTGCTATTGGCCCTGGGGCTG
>NZ_JAGQBV010000033.1:0-27120 GCF_024345815.1 Cyanobium sp. HWJ4-Hawea
GCCCAGGCGAGCACTTCGGCAACCCTTTCTTGGCTTGGGGCTTCGCAGTACAGCCGCAATAGAGGTTCGGTGCCGGAGAAGCGCAGCATCAGCCAGTGGTTGTCTCCAAGCCGCAGTTTTACGCCATCGGTCCTGATTACTTCCTTCACCGTCTGGCCGGCCACCTGGGAAGGCGGGGCTTCCTGCAGCAGAACTTCTAGGCGTTTGCGGGTGGCCATGTCGGCCAGTCGCAGGTCCAGGCGGTCGTAGGCGGCGGCTCCGCCGCAGCGCGACTGCAGATCATCTAGGCGCACACCAAGGGGCTGGCCTCCCTCCACCAGGGCTTCGATAAGAAGCAGGGCGGCAAATAGGGCGTCGCGCTCCGGCAGGTGCATGCCAAAGCCCACCCCGCCAGATTCCTCGCCGCCAACTAGTACGCCTCCTTTCAGCATTTCACTGGCGATGTACTTGAAGCCCACGGGCATCTCCAGCACCTGGCGGCCCAGATCTTCTGCCACCAGTTGCATTAGGTCTGAGCCGCTGACGGTTTTGATCACCGATCCCTCCAGTTGTCTGGCTCGGGCAAGGTGATCGATGAATAGGGGCATCAGCAGCTGGGTGCTGCAAAAACGGCCCCGCTCATCGACCGCCGCGATGCGGTCGCCATCGCCGTCAAACACGATTCCGACCGCTGGACGACCTGCAGCACCGGAGGCCTGTACCGCCTTGATCAATTGCTCGAGATAGGGCGCCAGGGGTTCGGGTGGGTTGCCGCCAAACAGGGGATCCCGTTGGCCACGAATTTCAACCAGGTGACCGCTGCTACTTGCCGATTCCAGCAGTTTTTCCAATCCACCGGCGGCTGAACCGTGCATTGGATCGACAATTACCTGGAGACCCAGGCGGACCAGACCAGAGCTGAGGGCCTCCGTGTCCACCTTCGCCTTGAGCCCGGCCAGGTAGGTGCCCATCGCATCAAAGCGTTGGGTGGGGTTTTGAATTGGCACGGTGATGCCCCCGGCCGCCAGGCGACGTTCCACCCGCTGGGTGAAATCACCTTCTACAGAGCCCCCAAAGGGACCCTTGATTTTTAGGCCCAGCCATTCAGCTGGGTTGTGGCTGGCTGTTATCACCAGGGCCCCGAGGGCCTGGCGCTCCACCACCGCCCAGCTGCAGGCGGGAGTTGGTACGGGAGTGTCGCAGAGCAGGGGCACCAGTCCGCAGCCATGCACTGCGGCGCAAATTGCCTCCGCCAACTCGGGGGCCAAGAAGCGGCGGTCGTAGCCAATCACCACCTCCTTACTGCTGAGCCCATTCGGTGCTGAATGGGCCAGTTCACGGGCGGCGGCGGCAGCCACCGGCAACATCCGCTCCACGGTTATGTCAACCCCGAGGATGCCCCGCCAGCCATCGGTGCCAAAGGCAATCGGGCTGGCCTCCAAGGGCAGGGGGGCTGAGGCCATCGCAAACCAAATTCAATGCCCCCAATTCTGCTGTTTGCCGGTGCCCCTATCCAGGCGTCCCACCGGCCTAGCCTCTGCCCATAGCAATCCCCATGTGTGACGGCCTCGCCCCTAACTGACCGGCTCCTGCGCAGCTGGGTGCGCTGCCGGCGGCGGGCTTGGTTGGATCAATGGGGGGAGCCTGCTAGACGCCAGTGGAACGCCCACCGAACCCTGGCCCTAAACGACCAGTTCCGCAGCTTCCAGGCATTGCTGCCCCGAAAGCCTGGCCGGGGCGATGCCGCCTGCCTGGCCGGGGAGCCTGGTGTGGTGGGCCTAAGACTGAAAGGAGCGGGTCCAGCGGGGTTGGAGCTGGAGGCCCATCCGGCTCTTTTGGAGCGGGTTTCCGGTGCGAGCCGCTGGGGTGATTACGCCTATTGGCCAGTGTTGGCTCGCCAGGGCCGGAGGGTGACCCGGGAGCACCGGCTGGTTTTAGCCCTGTGGGGCAGGTTGTTGGCGGTTTATCAGCAGGCGGCCGTGCCCCAGGGCCTGGTGTTGGCTGGAGAAGGTCGGGCCCTGCAGCGCGAGCGCCTTTCCCTCCATTCCGGCCTGCAGCAACAACTGGATGACAGCCTGGTGAAGTTGGCGGCTGATCTGGCCAGTTCCAGCCCGCCGCCTCTGGTCAGTGATCGCAAGAAGTGCACCCTTTGCAGTTGGCGGGGCTTCTGTGATCAGGAGGCTGCAGCCACAGGCCATCTCAGCGAGGTTAGTGGCATCGGTGGCAAACGCCGGGAGTTGCTCCTGGAGGTGGGAATAGGCAGCTTGGGCGCCTTGGCCCAGGCCGATCCGGGTTTGTTGGCTTCCAAATTGGCGGTGCATGGCGAGCAGCACCGCGAAATCGCTGCTGAATTGGTGGCCCAGGCGCGGGTGCAGCAGGGGGGGCAGCCCCAGCGCTTGCAGGCGGCACCAGCGTTGCCGGAGCTGGCCAGGGCCCGGGGCTGCCTGCTTTACGACATTGAGTCGGATCCCGATGCCCGCGACGACTTCCTCCATGGCTTTGTGCTTGTGGAGCGAGCTGCCGATGGCTCCTGGCCAGGGGAATTGGATGGCTGTCGTTACCGGCCCCTGCTTGCCCTCCATGAGCACGGGGAAGGGCGCCTCTGGCTGCGGCTTGAGCGGTTCCTGAACCGCTACCCGGGCTGGCCAGTGCTGCACTTTGGCGAAACCGAAGCAATTGGCCTGACTCGCTTGGCCCAGCGCCAGGGGGCTAGCGAAAGCACGGTTCGCGAGCTGCGCTCCCGGCTTGTGGATGTCCACATGCGCCTAAAACGCAGCTGGCGGCTGCCGGTGGGCAGCTACGGCCTCAAAACGGTTGCCAGCTGGCTGGGTTTTGCCTGGAGCCAGAAGGGTGTTGATGGCGCCCGTTGCCTGTTGTGGTGGCGCCAGTGGCGTCAGTGGCGCCATGAGCCAGGCCCGCGGGGCCGCGCCAGCCGCTACCAGCTTGAACGGATTTTTCGCTACAACCGCGACGACAGCCTCGCCACCTGGGTCGTGGTGCGCTGGCTGCTGGACAAAGACTCCTAGCCGTTGCCACCGGCTCCTATGGGTATTGCTGAGAAGCTGGGTGCTTGGGAGAGGTAGAGAGTTAGTTGGCCGCCAAGTGGTTTTGGGTCAGCTAGTTGGTTGACATCCCTAGCCATCAGACACTCTTGCCCCAGGGCCTGGCGTCGCACCAGGGCCAGGCCAATCCATTGACCGCTGCCGATGGCAAGGCTGGAGGTGATCAGGCCAGCCTTGACTTGGTCATTGCTCCAGAGCACCTGGCCCGGGGCAAGCAGCGGCGATGAGCTTGGATCCTCGAGCCGGCAGTGCCAGCGCCGTAGCTGCTGTTTTACGCCGTCGTAGGTGGCCAATTTGGCCAGGGTTTCCTGCCCCAAATAACAGCCTTTGCCAAGACTCACCCGATCTGCCAGGCCCAGTTCAAAGGGGTTGGTGTGGTCGTTGATTTCAGCTGGTTCGGCCGGCAAGCCCTGCTGAATCCGCCAGCGCTCCTGATCCATTGGGCCCAAACAGGTAAGAGCGGCTATCTCCTTGGCCAGTGCTGCGCCCTCGCGATGGAGGAAGGGCTCCAGGCCCGAACCGATTGGGGTGATCCAGGTGGCCGCCTCTAGGGGGCCCAGCTTGACCCGATCTGCAGGGAACAGCACCCGATCCAGGCACTGGTGCAGGGCCAGGCCGGTGCTTTGGCTTGGGCCGTGGATCATCAACCAGGCCCCCTGGCCAGCCGCCGCTTCCTGCTCTGCGGGGGCGCCACCAATCCAGACGTCGACTACGGCCCGCATCCGGCCGGTGGGGCTGGTGCAGCAGCTGGGTATCCAACTGCCGGTGGCGACATTTTCAATGGCGGCGGTTGTTTGGCCATGTAAAAAGCGCAGGCTGCCTGGCCCTTCCAGGTGCAGCAGGCTCACCGGCTGATCGGTGCGGCTGGCTTGCTCGGGTTGCCAGCTCCAGATGTCACTCATTGGCCAAGGCTTGCGGCTGCAACTTCTTCGAGCAGGAACAGGCTGCGCAATTCAAGGCCGGCAGCGGTCATCGCTTCGAGGCCCCCCTCTTGACGGTCCACGATCGTCACCACCCGCCTTACCTCGTAGCCGGCCTCCCTCAGTTGGTTCACTGCCTTGAGCGAGGAGCCCCCGGTGGTGACCACGTCCTCCAGCACGGTGATGCGGCTGCCCGGCTCGGGCAGGGGGCCCTCCAACCAGGCTCCGGTGCCATGGCCCTTGGCTTCCTTGCGCACAATCAGGGCATCGAGGCTCCGGCCGGCGAGGGCGGCGCCCATGGCCACGGCGCTGACCAGGGGGTCGGCGCCCAGGGTCAGCCCGGCCACCGCCAAGGCCTCTGGCTCCACCTGCTCCAGGAACAGGGCACCCAGTAGGGCCAGCCCTTCACCACTGAGGCTCACGGGTTTGCAGTTGACGTAGTGGTCACTGCTGCGCCCTGAAGCCAGGGTGAACTGACCGTGGCGATAGGCCTTTTGGGCCAGTTGTGCCAGCAATTGGGCACGCATTGCCGCTGGGTTGGTGGGCAGGGTCAGGTTGGCCACGCTTGAGTTCGCCACGCTTGAGTTCGACACGGTCTTGTTGGCAATGGGGGCTGGTGGAAGGTCCCGATCCTGCCTAGTTTGCGACCAGACAGGTCCGTGGCATGAATTGGTTCCCTAGGCGTGGAT
This sequence comes from Cyanobium sp. HWJ4-Hawea, assembly GCF_024345815.1. NCBI lineage: Bacteria > Bacillati > Cyanobacteriota > Cyanophyceae > Synechococcales > Prochlorococcaceae > Cyanobium > Cyanobium sp. HWJ4-Hawea. The sequence goes on from NZ_JAGQBV010000033.1 coordinate 4,651, forward strand.
TGGGGCTGCTTGGGCTGGCTGCCAGCTTTGAACTCACTGCTGGCTTGGGTTGGGCTGGGCCGGTGCTTTGCACCACCAGTGGCGAGCTCACCAGCTGCGCTGCAGTGCAAACCACCCCAGCGCTGGTGGAGCAGCGTTTTTACACATATACGTCGCCTTTTGCCAGTGGTGTTGACCTCAGCCACCAAGTCACCGACCTCCTGGGAATTGCCATGGGTGGGGTCGAAGGAAACCGCTTGATGGGTTTTGGTTTCCCTGATCAGACCATCGTCTGGGATGGCACCGTCCTACAAAACACCTATCAGGTTCTGCTTGAGCAGCAGTCCAATCCCCTCCCCTGGCGCACGGTTGATGTGGGCAATGGCTTTGCCGGCAGCCTCGCGTCTGGTGGCCCATCGCCCAAACCTGTGGTAGACACACCACCGGTTGGGGGTCTAGCAATCTGGTGAATGCAGCGAACTCATAATTCGCCTTAGCCGAGTTCGATCCTCGGGACCCCCACCACCCACTTCTGTGATCGTTTCCCTGGCTCTGGCGGTGCTGCTGGCCCTTGTGGCCTTTTTTGCGGCAGGTGAATTTGCCCTGATTCGGCTTCGACCCAGCCGGGTGCGCCAGCTGGTGGAGGCGGGTGCCTCCGGGGCCCAGGCGGTGGCCAAGTTGCAGTTCAGGCTCCGGCGTCTGCTGGTGGCAACCCAGTTGGGGGCGGCGCTGGCCCTGGTGGCCCTGGGTTGGGCAGGCCGTGGCTTAGCCGACAAATTCGGTGGCACTGCCTTGGTTGATGCCGCCGTTTTTCTTGGTCTGGTGCTGTTGGCCACCCTGCTGGGGGGCTTGCTGCCCAAGGCCTGGGTGCTTCACCGACCGGAAGAATCGGCCCTGCGGCTGGCACCCCTGCTGGATGCGGTAATCCGCAGCCTGGCCCCATTGCTCTCGCTGATTGAGCGGCTTGGGGCGGTGCTCCTGCGCCTGTTGGGTTTGCCCCGCAACTGGGATGAGCTGGTGCCGGTGCTATCTGCCGGTGAGCTCGAGACTCTGATTGAAACGGGCAGTGTCACCGGACTTATGCCCGATGAGCGCAGCATCCTGGAGGGAGTTTTCTCACTGCGGGACACCCTGGTACGGGAGGTGATGGTGCCCCGTTCCGGCATGGTCACCGTGCCCGTGGATGTCACCTTCGCAGCCCTGATGCGCGAGGTGCATGACACCGCCCATGCCCGTTTTCCGGTGATTGGCAATTCCCTTGATGACGTGCGTGGGCTGTTGGATCTGCGGCGGCTGGCGGATCCGATTGCCCGTGGCCACCTGCAGCCAGATACCCCATTGGCGCCTTTCATAACGCCCCTCGCGGTGGTTCAGGAGAGCACCTCTTTGGCCCAGTTGTTGCCCCTAATCCGCAGTGGGCAGCCGATGCTCTTGGTGGTGGATGAGCATGGCGGCACCGAGGGTCTGGTCACAGTTGCTGACCTCACAAGCGAAATTGTCGGCGACGACGACGACCCCCTAGAGGCCGCCGCCGACCTCCAAGAACTTGCCGATGGCCAGTGGTCGGTGGCGGGTGATTTGGAAATCTTTGAACTCAATCGCCAACTTTGCCTCCAACTTCCAGAGGCCGATGGCCACCACACCCTGGCGGGCTTTTTGCTCGAACGGCTCCAGCACATCCCCTCCCCTGGAGAGAGTTTGAGCTGGAAGGGACATCAATATCGGGTCTTGATAATGGATGGTCCGCGGATCGAAAGGGTTGCGATTGAGCGGGTGGCCAGTTAATGGGCTTTTGCGCAGGGGCTGCTGATCATCGATAATGGTTTCGACGTAAATGCCCCAGCCATGAACCCTGTGCGTTTGGGTGTCATCGGCATCGGCAACATGGGCTGGCACCACGCCCGGGTGCTCAGCCTGATCAAGGATGCGGAGTTGGTTGGGGTGGCTGATCCCGACCAGGCCCGCGGCGAGCTCGCCACTGGCCAATTTGGCTGTAAGTGGTTTGCCACCTACGAGGAAATGTTGGGCGAGGTGGAGGCGGTTTGCATTGCCGTTCCGACCCTTTTGCACCATCGAGTTGGCCTCGCCTGTCTGAAGGCGGGCGTCCATGTGCTGATTGAAAAGCCGATCGCTGCCAGCCAGGAGGAAGCGGCTGATCTGATCCGTGCATCAGAAGCCGCCGGTCGCCTGCTGCAGGTGGGCCACATTGAACGCTTTAATCCGGCATTCCGGGAGTTGGTGAAGGTGGTGGCCAACGAGGAGGTGGTGGTGCTTGAGGCCAGGCGCCATAGCCCCAACCCCGACCGGGCCAACGACGTGTCGGTGGTGCTGGATCTAATGATCCACGACATCGACCTGGTGCTTGAGCTGGCCAGGGCTCCGGTGGTGCGACTGGCTGCCGCTGGGGGCCGGAGTGCCGACGGGCCGATTGACTACGTCAATGCCACCTTGGGCTTTGCCAACGGCGTCGTGGCAAGCCTGACCGCCAGCAAGATGGCCCATCGCAAGATCCGCAGCCTCAGTGCCCACTGCAGAAGCAGCTTGGTGGAGACCGATTTTCTCAATCGCACCCTGCACATCCACCGCAAATCCCACGAGTCGGTCAGCGCCGACCACGGTGAGCTGGTCTATCGCTCCGATGGGGTGATTGAGGAGGTGAGCACCACTTCGATCGAGCCCCTATATGCCGAACTGGAGCATTTTCTCCAGTGCGTCCGGGGGGCTGAAATCCCCGCAGTGGACGGCCTACAGGCTTCCCGGGCACTGCAACTAGCTGACCTGATCGAACAGTGCGTGGAACAGCCCGGCCTGAGCATGAGCCTCGCCACACCGATCTAGCAGCTTTTAGGCCCTGGTGGTGAGCTGTTTGAGGGCTTCCAGCTGCCAGCCGCGGCAATCACTGGGGGCGGCCCGGTAGAAGCGATCCCAGGCCTCTGCTTTGTGCTGGCTATAGAGCGTCTCGGAAATTTCTGGGTGCTCCAATTGCCAGCCCACCCGCACGGCATGGCCGATAACCACATCCAGGGCCAGATCCTCTTCAAAGCGGGCCCCAGGGTTTTCAGCAAAAAAGGCCATCAAAGTGATCAGGGTTTCGGTGCAGAGTTGGCGATATTCCGAGGCCTCGATTTTGCTGAGCAGGTGTTCCACTAGCGCGGCGAAGTTTTTCTCCCCAGGTGTTTTTTCACTTAGGAGCGGGCCACTTTCGAGGCGGTTGCGTTTTTCCAACTTGTCGCCAATCACCAGGCCATGGCAGTGGTGCAACAGCTCCCAAATACCGGGATAAAAGTCGCGGGGAACCCGGCCCAGGGCCCCTAGCCGCATGCGGTGTTGTAGCCAGCAGCCCCCTTTGGGAAGCTCTTCAAGGGGGATGGGGATGTGCCATTTGACCCGCCCACGCACGTGCAGCTGTTCCTTGCGCTGCAGGGCGGCCCGGGCGTGCTCCACGTCGGCCAGCACCGCCCGCAGTCGGCGTCGAATCCCATGGGGCGGCTGGGCGCAGAGGGCCTCAAAGGCATCAATGGGGGTGAGATCGGCTTCGCTGGCCAGTTCGCTTGTGAGCAGCAGCAGTAGTTGGCCGAGTTGCAGGGTGAGACTGCCGTTGAAAAGGTCCGGCTCGTGGCGTGCCAGGCCATCAAGGGCCAGCAAAATCTCCTGCTGCAGCATCCATTCGCGCCCGTCTTCGCCGCTGAACTGGCGAATCATGGCGGCGATTGCCGCACTGCCCTGGGGCTCGCTGATCAGCGAATCGTTGGTGTAGTTGCGGCCAACTACCACCTGTTTTTGACGCACCAGCAGGTCGGTCAGGGCATCTTCCAACTGGGGATGCACCAGCCCCATCGCGCCGGCTACGCGGCGCACCACATCCCAATTGGCCTCGGCAAGGGAGCGGCGATAGACCTCGGCCAATAGTTCCTGGAGTCTCACGGGTTGGGCATTGGCGGGCCCCTGTAACTGGGCCCCGCTGCCCAGGCGCCGCACCAGTTGCTCCAGCACTTCGCTCTGCTCGGCCAGGGAGGTGCTTTGCCAAAGCCGCTCGGCCAGTTCGCCGATGCTGAGGTCTTCCCGTTCCAGTTCTTGCTCTTCTTCGGCGGAAAGCGGCGGCTGGCTGGTACTGGCCCGCAGGGGAATGGCAGCGGGTGTTTGCGGTGCGTGGTTGAGGTGTGCTTGCTCCGGCAGCTCGACCCAGCAGGCTTGGTCAATCAGTTTGTCGAGCGGAGCCAGTTGTACGGCTACGCCCTCCAGCAAGCCCTGTTGCAGCTGCTTGCCCAGGGTCAAAAAGGCGTTTGGGCTTGCGCCGAAGGCCCCTTCAGCCACGGGAATCAGCAGTAACGGGGCCCCAGGACCGCGCCAGTGGCGTTGCAGCAGGCGCAGTTCGGCGGCGACCACATCCACCAATTGTTCGGGGTCATCGGCCAAATAAAAAGTGCCTTCCTCAAGCACCGCTGGCAGGAAAGCCAGTTGCTCAACGCCTTCGGCTCCCGAACGGCGATAGAGCCGCGCCGTGGCCAAGGTTTCCATGCGCACGTTCGGATGGCCGCTGAGGCCCAGGCGGCCATTGGCGCCCACCTGGGCCATCCGTTGGGCCAGTTCCCTTGAGCCGCCAATTGTGAGCGTTTGCTGCCCCTTGGCCCTGTTGGGTAGATCGGCTGGCGGGCTCTGATCGGTGGCCAGGGGCAGGCCCGCTTCGTTCAGGACTGCGGCAATCTCCCCGTTGGCGGGTACCAGGGCCACCAGCACCTGGTCGGCACCGAGGGGTTGGGGTAGCCGCCGGCCGCTCGGGTCGAGATCGGCGGGGGTGATCAGGCCCTGGAGCAGCAGGTCCGACAGCCAGGTAAGGCTCTGGGTCCAGAGCAGGGGCACATTCGGGTTGGCTTGACGGGGCTGGCTGCCTGGCTGGCGCCGTTCCGCGGCCAAGACGATTTCAGGCACCAGATAGAGCTCTGGCAGGAGCGACACACCCTGGACATTGACACTGACGGTGGTCAGTTTTTGGCGCCATTGCCGGGCCTCCTCCCAGCGTTCTTCGCAGCAGGCGGTGATCAACTCGTAGGCCCAAAAGAGGGGCCATTCGCATTCGATGTGCTCGAAGGCCGCCAGTTCCTCTCGCTCGTAGTGGAGGCGACCGTGATCCTCCACCACGGTTTGGTGGCCGTCACGGCGGAAGCGTTTATAGCCGTAGGCGCCACCCAGCTCAGCGCGGATTTTGCGGCGGGTCCGTTCGGCCAGGGCGGGATCCTCCACTGCCCAGGCGGGGTAGCCAATTACCGAGAGGCAGGCGCTGTCCACTTCCTTGCTGGCGGACTCCCTTGGCAACAGGCTCCTCAGGGCACGCCGCAGGCGCACGATGGCGTCGTGGGGGATCACTAGACAGGCACTGCCGTCGCCATGGGGGCCATAGAGATCGAGGCCCTCCAGGGATTCCAAGGCCGCTTTGACAAGGCCGATCGAGCTGGCATTGCGCTCGGGCTGGCCATGGTTGCCCTTGTCGCCCCGCTCCCAGATGCCGTAGTCGGCCACCCGATAGGCCCGCGACACGTAGTAGACGAGGTTTTGAACGAAATCGCACTCATGCTGGCTTTGGATCACCACCAGCCCGGAGCGGGTTAATTGGGCCAGTTGCAGCAGAAAAAGGGCAGTGGCGTCGAGTTGGAGATGGCCCCAGCCGTCATCGGCCACCACGGCGGAGCCGGTGGGGGTATCAAATTTGGCGTGAATGGCATCCAGCCGGGCCAGGCTGTGCTTGAACCGTTCCACTTTCGCCGCCTGGCGCAGCATCGAGTTGAGCAGCCCGCGCATCAGTTGCAGAACCCGCTGCTCCAGTTCAAAAACCCTCCGGCTGGGTCCGCGCAGGCGCCGGTGGGCCAGGGCCAGGCCCCAGACGCACTGGATCGAATAGACGCAATCACGCACCCAGGCGTCGCCGTAATTGCCATGGACGGTGTTGGCCGTGCTGGCGGGGAGTAGCCCCGTGATCGGGTGCTGGCGCGCCAGCACCACCGTTTCAATTTGCCGATCGATCTCCAGCAGCGCAGCCCAGGCCTGTGCCGCCTCCATGGTGTTGTAGGAGCTGCCAGCCGGGGAGCTCCCCGGGGTGGCTGGGGGGGGTGACATGTCGAAGCGCGTCATCGGACCGCGGCGTTAGGGCGCCCGGCCTGGAGCAGTTCAGAATTGGACAGCCATAGATTCTGCTCCGCGGCAGCAACCCCCCATGGCAGCAACGGCAACAGAACCCTTGCAAACGCGAGTGCTGGGCGTGCAGGTCAGTGTTTGCCCGGATGTCTTTGAGGCGGCATTGGCACTGCAGCAACGGGGTGGTGGCCAGATCGTCACCCTCAATGCCGAGATGACCATGGCGGCAATTGCCGATCCTTCCTTGGGCGCGGCCATAGAGGCGGCCCAATTGGTAATTCCAGATGGGGCCGGGGTGGTGTGGGCCCTGGCCCGTCAGGGCTATCGAGTTCGCCGGAGCCCCGGGATCGAGCTGGCCCGGGAGCTGTTGGGCCATGCCGCCCAGCGGGGCTGGCGGGTGGCCCTAATTGGCTCATCTCCCCAGGTGATGACCCAGCTCGGTGCGCAGTTGCGCCAACAGCTGCCGGCGCTGCAACTGGTTTTCTGCGCCCACGGCTACCAGCCGGCTGAGGCCTGGGCTGGGCTGGAGCACCAGTTGCTGGCGGCCCGCCCTGATTTGGTGCTGGTTGCCCTAGGCGTGCCGCGGCAGGAAACCTGGATCCAATCCATACCCGGGCGCCGGGGCGGCCTGTGGATGGGCGTTGGCGGCAGCTTTGACGTGTGGGCAGGTACAAAAAAAAGGGCCCCCGCCTGGATGGGAGCGATGCAAATCGAATGGCTTTACCGGCTCCTCCAGGAGCCGAGCCGTTGGCGCCGAATGCTTTCACTGCCCCAATTCGCCTGGGCGGTTTGGCGGGGTGCCTAATCAGGCCCCCTCAAGCAACCAGGGGTGCCTCTGGCAATTAATTGGCCTGAGGTCTCAGCGGAAACCGACCGAGGCTTGCCATACAAAGGCGAGCAGCAGGAAAAAGAGAGGAATGATTGGCAGGATGTCTACCAAGGGCCCAAAAGCTTGGTAGGCCTCAGGCAGCTGGGCCAAGGTCTGCAGCGAAGTGGAAGCCAGCAGAGCGGAGACAGCCATCCCTGAAAGTAATCAGCTAGAGGCGGACGCTACCACGTGTGGGAGGCCGGAGAGCCCGCTTCCCATGGAGCGAAATCCTCCGCAAAACATCCTTCGCGGATTGCCTGGGCCATGGCAGTGCTGAAGCGCACCAATTGGTGGAGGTTGTGCAGGCTCAGCAGAATTTTGCCCAGCATTTCGTTGCTTTTGGTCAGGTGGTGCAAATAGGCCCGGGTGTGGCAGCTACAGGCCGGGCATGGGCAGCTGGCGTCCATCGGGGTGTGGTCGTGGCGAAAGCAGGAATTTTTGAGGTTCCAGCGCTCTCCGCCGACCAGGGCGGCCCCATGGCGGCCCAACCGGGTGGGAATCACGCAATCGAATAGATCAAAGCCCTGGGCCACGGCAATGGCCATCTCTCGAAGGGTGCCCACACCCATTAGGTAGTGGGGTTTCTCTTCCGGCAAAAGCGGCCCGACCTGGCGCACGATGCGATGCATCTCCTCGGTGGGCTCCCCCACACTCACGCCGCCCACCGCAATGCCCGGTAGGCCCATCGAGGCAATCACCCTTGCCGATTCCTGGCGCAGATGGGGGAAGCAGCCCCCCTGGACGATGCCAAAAAGGGCCTGATCGCTTTTGTTGTGGGTGGTGATGCAGCGCTCGAGCCAGCTGTGGGTTCTGCGGCTGGCTGTGGCCACATCTGCCTCACTGGCCGGATAGGGCGGACATTGGTCGAAGGCCATCGCCACATCGGCCCCCAGGGCCATCTGGATCTGCATGGAGCGCTCTGGGGTCAGCTCAATGCGGGCGCCATCCCGGGGGGATCGAAAGACCACCCCCTGGTCGTTGATCTGGTTGAGGTCCCCCAGGCTGAAGACCTGGAAGCCCCCTGAATCGGTGAGCAGGGGGCCGCTCCAGCCCATGAAGCGATGCAGTCCCCCCGCATCGGCCACGATTTGCTCGCCAGGCTGCAGGTGCAGGTGATAGGTGTTGGCCAGCACCATTTCTGCTCCCGTCGCGGCCAGCTGGCTGGTGGTGACCCCCTTGACCGTGGCGAGGGTTCCCACGGGCATGAAGCGGGGCGTATTCACCACCCCGTGGGGGGTGTGAAAACAGCCACAACGGGCCCGGCTGCGGGGGCAACGGGCGGTGATGTCGAATGAAAAGGCGATCGCGCCCCTTGGGTGCTTGTTCGAAGCTAAGACTTGCAGGCAAGGGAAAACAGTTGCTGTCTTGCCTTAACCACCTGCCATATCCACTGGCCTTTCTCATTTACACCTGCAAAGCCGATGCTCTTGAAAACGCGCTTGAAGGGCGGGATCCGCGATGGGGCAGGGGCTTGGGTTTTCTATTCCGTATTACCTGCCTGGCCTGGAGTTGAGCCGCGTTTTGAACGGATTGCCCGTTTTGCCCCCCTTGTCGGACTGGTTTTGGGCCTGGTTCAGGCCTCTTTTTGGTGGCTCACTGCCGCCTGGCTGCCGCTGGCGGCCCAGGTGCCCTTGGTGATTGCCCTGGGGGTGCTACTCACGGGGGGGCTGCACCTGGACGGCGCCATGGATACGGCCGATGGCCTGGCCGCTGGCCCCCGGCGGGCCCTGGAGGCGATGCAAGACAGCCGGGTGGGGGCCTCTGGCGTGCAGGCAATGGTCTTGTTGCTGCTGCTGAAGGTTGCCGCTTTCGCCTGCCTGGCCCAGGCAGCACCGGTGGCCCTGCTTTGGGCTGCCCTGTGGGGCCGGGTGTCTCCCCTATTTGCCATGGCGGCCTTTGCTTACCTGCGGCCCGAGGGCGGCAGCGCCGCCTTCCATCGCAGCCATTGGCTTGGCTTGCCCAGGGAGTTGGGACCGGCCCTGGTGGCGGCTGGTTTGCTGCTGGCGGGCCTGCTGGTAGCAGGGGTGGCAGCACCCCTGCTCTGGATGGGACTGCTTGCTGGCGTGCCGGCTCTGCTGGTGCCGCTTTGGTTGGGCCGCCGCCTGGGCGGCCACAGCGGCGACAGCTATGGCGCTTGCGTGGAATGGAGCGAAGCCCTGGCCCTGCTGCTTTGTGGCCTGTTGGTCAGGTTGTTGGGGCTGGGAGGCTGAGCTGAAAGGCGTTGCCCCTGGCCGGTAGGGCGGGATCCAGGGCGGCCGGCGATGGCAGCAGCACTAAATCGCCCCCCAGGCTCCTGGCCAGATCCCTGGCTAGGGCCAGGCCGACCCCGGTGCCCGGCAGCTTTTGGCCAGCCTGGCCCCGAAAGCCCCGCCCAAAGATGGCCTCCCTTTCGCTATTGGCAATTGGCTCACCGCCATCCCAAATACTGATCAGCCAGCTACCGGCCTCGGTTTTTTGGCAATAGAGACCTATGGGGGCTTGGCTTTGGCTGTAGCGAAAGGCATTTTCCAGCAGGTTGGCGAGCACCTCTGCCGCACTGCCACTGTCCCCACACCAGTCGGGTAGGTGCTCGGGTGGATGCCAGGCCCTCTGTTGCAGGGCTGCGGTGGCCGAGGCCCTTTGCAAAAGGGGGATTAGTAGATCAGCGAGGGGTTGCCCTTCGGCGCCACTGAGGGTGGGGGGCAGCAGCAGGGGGTGGGCCAGGTTGCCCGCGGCTGGCAGGGCCTCCATCCCTTGCAGTTCGTCGATCGCTTCGACATAGCGATTGAGTTGGCGCTCTTCGGCCAGAAGCCCCTCCACCAGTGGTCTATTCAGGCTGTCCTGCTCGAGTCGACGCAGCAGCAGTTGGCCAAAGGTGCGCAGGGCGGCGAGGGGGTTGCGCAGCTGGTGTACCAACAGGGCCAGTTGCTCCTGCTGCTGATTCAGGCTCTCGGCTAGGCGCTTCTGGTCGAGATCCAGGCAAAGCGCTTCGGTAAGACAGAGGGCCACCGCCTGCAGCCTTTGGCTGAGTCCGTCGGGCCAGGGGAGGGTGTTGGTTTCCACTTGGATGGCGCCAAGCAAAATCTGCTCCTGGCGCAGGGGTAACCAGCGCCTTCCCTCGGCTGGCATCCGCAGGGGGCTATCCGCAGCCACCGTGGGCAGGGCTCTGCCATCGCGGGGCCATTGGCCGATAGGTACCAGAGAGGGAGGCCCGCCATCGCCTGGCTGGGTCACGTAAACCACCAGGGAGCTGACATCGCTGCGGTCAGCGAACTGGGCCAACTGGAAGTGGAGCAGGCTCAAAAAGCGCGTGGAGACTTGCATTTGACGCGCTCAGCTGGACGGCGTACAAAAAAAGTTTTCGGGATTTCGGGGAAATCCAGAAAAAAGTCTTAAGATCTTCGTATCGACCAATACTTCGCGGTCCGCGAGCGGGCAGCAGGCCACAGTCGTGACAGTCGAGTTGCACAATTCGTGTAATCAGGCTACAGCAGACGTAGTTCAGTCTTTCGACGACCACTCCTCTAGCTGTTCTTGCAATTCGAATGGGCGAATTGCAGAGTCGCTGACCTCCCAAGGCCTGCAGACCCTCATGGACGACAGATGGTTGGGCGCCGCCGCCGGGTTCATCCCTCGGCTTGCTGAGTCACGGTCTCTGTGGATCTGACCAACTTGGTCTTTTCGCAGCCCTCGACTGTTTCCCCCTGATCCCTTCTTGTCCCCACTCTTTGCTCCTGTTCCGGAGCCGTTCCATGTCTAAGAAGCGCAAGCGCATCAGCCGCCGTCGGTTGGCTGGCCAAAGGGTTTTGGCCCATGTAGCCACCTTTCATTTAGAAACGGGCTCCCACAAACCGGTGACAGCGGCCCGTCGCTTCATCGCCGAGGAGGTGTTGGTACCGCCAGCAATCCTCAATGTGCGTCGCAATGAGCACACCACCGATCGATTCTTCTGGGGTGAAAAGGGCCTTTTCAGTGCCCAATACGCTGAGGAGAATCATTTCCTTTTCCCTTCCCTTCGGGAAATTGTTGATCGGATTGGAGAAGAGGTTCTCTTCGAAGGTATTGAGGCCCTGGCTGCCGATGATTGGGAAGAAATGGAGGAGTACGAGTACGCCTTCGTTTGATCAGGACTGTGGCCATTGCGCGGCAATGAAGTCGCGCATGGCCGGAAATAGCCCCTGATCAATTGTGTGGCCGCCTTCGAACCGCAGTAGCTGGCTCAGGTGGCCGCCCTCCTCCAATTGCTTCTGCAGGGCTTCACTTGCTGCGAATGGCACCACGGGATCGTGGATGCCATGGGTTAGCAACACGGCGCTGGGTTTGGCTGCATTGGGTTGCCATTGGGGGTGGGGGTAGCCGCTACAGCCGATCAGCCCCGCACAGGGCAGGCCCCCATCGGAGCTGATCACATCGATGGCCATGGCTGCTCCCTGGGAAAAACCCAGCACCACGGTGTTCTCCAGGGGCGTTTCCCGGCCCAGTTGTTCTAGGCGCGTGCGCAGGGCAAGCCGGGCTTCGGGTAACTGGGGCCATTCGCTCTGCTGCAGGTCGTACCACTGCCTACCGCTGCCCGCAGGGTGGGGCCAGGGGGCCTGCAAGGCCACGATTTCCACCCCAGCTCCCACCAGCAGTGGGCCCAGTTCCAATAGGTCGTCGGCGTCGGAGCCCCAGCCATGGAGCAGCACCAGGCGCTTGCCCGTGCCTGAAGGGCCCAAGCGCAGCTCTCCGGCGGCTGGAGTGGCCCCTGGAGCGGCTGCTGGAGCGGTGGGCGGGAATTCGTCAGCCATGGAGCTTCGGCGGTGGAGGGGTTGGGTGATAGCCACTGCTTAGGTTGGCCTTTCAACCAGCCCAGCTGCAGCCATGGCGCCCACGGCCCTTCTCAGTGTCTCCAATAAAGAGGGTCTGGTGCCCTTGGCCGAAGGCCTTTTGGCGGCGGGCTATCGATTGATTTCCAGTGGCGGCACCGCTGCTGCTCTCCAGGCAGCTGGGCTGCCGGTGACCAAGGTGGCAGAGCACACCGGGGCTCCTGAAATCCTTGGCGGCAGGGTCAAAACCCTGCACCCCCGCATCCATGGCGGCATCTTGGCCAAGCGCTCTGAGCCCTCCCATCAAACTGATTTGGCTGCCCAGGGCATCGACCCCATCGATGTGGTGGTGGTGAACCTCTATCCCTTCCGGGAAACCATCGCCGATCCTTCGGTTTCTTTTGAAACTGCCATCGAAAACATTGATATTGGTGGTCCGGCCATGGTGCGGGCCGCGGCCAAAAACCACGCGGATGTGGCGGTGCTCACCAGCCCTAGCCAATACCCCGCCTTTTTGGCAGCCCTGGCGGCCCATGGCATTGGCAACGAGCTGCGTCGCCAATTGGCCCTTGAGGCCTTCCAGCACACCGCTAGCTACGACGGGGCAATTAGCAGCTGGCTAGGGACCCAAGCCGCTCCCAGCTTGAAATTGGAGCTGCCCGCCAGGCAGTCGCTGCGCTACGGCGAAAACCCGCACCAAGGCGCCACCTGGCATAGCGCCCCTGCCATTGGCTGGGGTGGTGCCAGCCAGTTGCAGGGCAAGGAGCTCAGCTACAACAACTTGATCGATCTCGAAGCAGCCCTGGCCACCGTGCGGGAATTTGGCTACGGCCCCGGGGCCCAAAGTGCTGCAGTTGTGCTCAAGCACACCAATCCCTGTGGTGTCGCCACCGGCACCGGCACGGCCGAGGCCTTGACCCGGGCCCTAGATGCCGATCGGCTTTCGGCCTTTGGTGGCATCGTCGCCCTCAACACCTCGGTGGATCTGGTGGCAGCTGAACAGCTCACCAGTCTGTTTTTGGAATGTGTGGTGGCTCCAGTTTTTGGCGCCGAGGCCAGGACCCACCTGGCGGCAAAGGCCAACCTGCGGCTGCTCGAACTCAGCCCAGAGGCGATTGGCCAGGCCCCGCGCCAGCAATTGCGCAGCATCCTTGGTGGGGTGCTTGTGCAGGAGTTCGATGATCAGCCGGTGGATGAGGGCGGCTGGCAGGTGGTCAGTGAGCGCCAACCCAGCAGCGAAGAAATGCAAGATCTGCGCTTTGCCTGGCGGCTAGTGCGCCATGTGCGATCCAATGCCATCACCGTGGCGAAGTCGGGGCAGAGCCTGGGCATTGGCGCAGGCCAGATGAATCGGGTCGGATCGGCCAAATTGGCCCTCGAGGCAGCGGCTGAAAAGGCCGAGGGAGCCGTGCTGGCAAGCGATGGATTTTTTCCCTTCGACGACACCGTGCGATTGGCTGCCAGCCATGGCATTACGGCCGTTATTCAGCCCGGCGGTAGCGTGCGAGATGCCGATTCGATCGCGGCCTGCAATGCCCTGGGACTAGCCATGGTTGTGACGGGTCGCCGCCATTTCCTGCATTGATGCCCCTGTAGCTTCACTCGATCGCCCTTGGCATTACCAAATACCCCCTAGCAGCCATGCCTGAAACGCTTAGCTACAGCCTCAACTTCCTGCATCCCCTATTGATGTGGGCCCTGCTGGCACTTTCTGGCTATGGGATGTTTTTGGGCATCAAGGCCAAGCGCACCCGTACCGGCACACCTGAGGCCCGCAAGGAGCTGCTCAAGGGCCAATTTGCCAAGCGCCATTTTCAAATTGGCAGCCTGGTCTTGGTGGTGATGGTGGTGGGCACCTTCGGCGGCATGGCTGTCACCTACCTGAATAACGGCAAGTTGTTTGTGGGACCCCACCTGCTGGTGGGGATCACCATGACCTGCATGGTGGCTACCGCGGCCTCCCTGACCCCGTTGATCCAGCAAGGCAACTTGATTGCCCGCAAGATCCACGTGGGCCTGAACATGGGCCTGATGACCTTCTTCCTCTGGCAGGCGGTCAGCGGCATGCAGATCGTCGCCAAAATCTGGGAAAAAAGGCCTGTTTAAAACTGGGCCTTGCGCCTTGGCGGACAGGCCAGGCCATTGCTCTCGTGAAAGTCTTCCTGCACCTTCCAGGTGAGTTTGCGGGAGACCTGGCGGACGATTTGCTTGAGCAGGTGATCACCACTCGACTGCACCAGGCCTTCCGGCAGGAGGCTGATCACTCCAGGCAGCTGGATCCACACACTTAGGTCGAGCTCCCAGCGCACTTGGGTGCATAGCCCTGGCGACTCGGGGGCATCGAGTTTGAGTGAGGCATTGAATTCCACGTCGTATAGGTCGTCCAGGCTTGGACCTTCGCCCTTGGCAGCGGAGTTTGCCACGGGTGCGGTGACAATCCGGTAGATCCCATTGGCCTGGGGCAAAAGCTCCAGGCCAATGGTGGGCTCCACTTCAAAGCCAAAGTTGCCGAAGCTCCCCAAGGTGAGGATGTAGCCATGGCGCCCTAGGGGCTGCACTGCCATTGGGGCCGCACAGCGCTGGAACCAGCCCTCATGGCTGTCGAGGTAGGCCTCCACCACCGAGATGGGGGCCAGCATGTCCATCAGATCGGCGAAATGGCTCGAATAGCGACGGACCCTGGGGTCCTGGCTGAGGCGTAAGGCCGGCTCGGATGGGGCCTTCAGCGAAGACAACGTCGAAACTCCTGGCAGATCTAAGGGCCCCGGCGATGCTGAACCTCAGGCAATCTAAAGCCCCGGGTGGGCATTGAACGGCAGCGGCTGCTACTCCCCAGTAAGCCGAATCAGGCGCTGAATGATGTCTTCCACCACCCGGTCGGGGGTTGAGGCGCCGGAGGTTATGCCAACCCGAATCTCTCCTTCCGGCAGGAAGGGCATTTCGGTTTCGATCTGGCCGCCCAGGGGCATGTGCTCAATGCAGTTGTCAGGGCCGATTCGTTCAGGGGTGTCGATGTGGAAAGAACGAATGCCACGGCTGACGGCAATTTCCTGGAGGTGGGTGGTATTTGATGAGTTGTAGCCGCCGATTACCACCATCAGATCCAACGGCTCATCCACCAGGGCAAACATGGCGTCCTGGCGCTCCTGGGTGGCATCACAGATCGTGTTGAAGGCCAGGAAGTGCTCGCCCAGCTCGGCGGGGCCGTAGCGCTTGAGCATCGTGCGCTCGAACAGGCGACCGATCTCTTCGGTTTCGCTTTTTAGCATCGTGGTCTGGTTGGCAACGCCCACCCGCATTAGGTCGATGTCGGGGTCGAAACCAGGCGAGCAAGCCTTGGCAAACCGATCCATAAAAGCCTCCCTCGCGGCCTTGCGCTCGTTGCTGTCCTGGCGCCCCTCAACTCCATTGAGGATGTAGTCGCAAACCAGTTGGGCTTCGGCCATGTCGAGCACCACCAGGTAGATGCCCGCAAACGAGGAGGTGGCGAGGGTTTCCTCGTGCTTCACCTTGCCGTGGATGATCGAGGTGAAGTCGTGCTTTTTGTGCTTCTCCACGGTGTTCCAGACCTTGGAAACCCAGGGACAGGTGGTGTCCACGATGTGGCAACCGCGCTCGTTGAGCAGCTGCATTTCCTGCACCGTGGCGCCAAAGGCCGGCAGGATCACCACATCACCTGGGGCGACCCCGGAGAAATCTTTCTCTCCCGCATCAACCTGGATGAATTGAACGTCCATCTCGCGCAGATGGTCATTCACCGAAGGGTTGTGGATGATCTCGTTGGTGATCCAGATCCGTTCACTCGGATAGTGGCGGCGGGTTTCGTAGGCCATTGCCACGGCCCTCTCCACACCCCAACAAAAGCCAAAGGCCTCGGCCAGGCGCACCGTCAGGCGGCCCCGCCGCAGCTCATAGCCATTGCTCCGCAGGGATGCAATTAGATCGCTCTGGTAGGCCTGCTCGAGGCTGCCGGCCACCTCTTCGCCCAGGCCGAAGCCCCGGCGGTTGTAGCGCTCCGAGTGGTGCAGAGAGCGCTTGAAGGCACGGGTATCCACAACTGCCAGCACGAGATACACAAACTCTATGGGCTCTGGCGTTGCTCCAGCTGGGCGAGGCCCAGCCAACTGATCTTGGCTTCAGTGAAGTCATAGATGCATGGCAGCACTTCCACGCCGGCCGCCAGGGCTTCGCGAAACAGCTCGCCGTAGCGGGGATCGGCCGAATCTCCCGGGGCAAAACGGGTTACATCGGATCTACTGAGGCAGGGCACCAGCACGGCGCGGGTCCCTGGCAGGAGGGCCTTTAGTTCCACCAGGTGTTTTTGACCCCGCTCGGTGACCGTGTCTGGGAAGAGGGCCAGCTCGCCCTGGGTCCAGGTGGTGTTCTTGACCTCCAGGTAGATGGCCCGGGGATCTGGGGCGTTTTCTGCGGGCGTTAGGAGTAGGTCGATGCGGCTGCGCCTCCCTTCCCCGTAGGGCACTTCAGCCCTAATGGCGGCGATAGGGCCCAGCCAGGGCTCCAGGCAACCCGCCTCGATCGTGGCCCGCACCAGACGGTTGGGTAGGGCGGTGTTGACCCCCACCCAGATCGATTTCCCATGGGCGCCCTGCACGAGGGCCTGTTCCCAGGTCCAGGCCAGCTTGCGGGTGGGGGAGGGATCGTGCCGCAGCCGCACCCGCCCGCCCGGGTGCAAAACCCCCGTCATGGGGCCGGTGTTGGGGCAGTGGGCCGTTACAACCTCGCCCCCCTCCAGCTCCACATCGGCCATAAAGCGCTTGTAGCGCTTCACCAATGTGCCCTCCACCAACGGGCCTAGTTGCAGGATCTCTTTGGACATGGGCTAGAGCCAACCGGGCATGCCCGCCATACTGCCGGCCATGAGTAGATCCCTACGTCGCATTGCCCTGATCGTGGCCGTTGCCACGGCCCTCAGCAAGGTGGCCGGGCTTGTGCGCCAGCAGGTGATTGCGGCTGCATTTGGGGTGGGGGTGGCCTACGACGCATACAACTACGCCTACGTGTTGCCGGGCTTTTTACTGATCCTGCTGGGTGGCATCAATGGCCCTTTCCACAGCGCCATGGTGAGCGTGCTGGCCCGCCGACCGCGGCAGGAGGGTGCCCATGTGTTGGCCGCGATCAACACGATCGTCGGGGCTGGCTTGATTGGCGTCACGGTGGTCCTTTGGCTAGCTGCAGATCCCCTAATCACCCTGGTGGGGCCAGGCCTTGATGCGGAGCGCCATGCAATTGCGGTGCTCGAGTTGCGCTGGATGGCGCCGATGGCTTTATTCGCCGGCTTGATTGGCCTGGGCTTTGGTGCCCTCAATGCCGCAGATGTTTTTTGGCTGCCTTCGGTAAGCCCCCTGCTCTCCAGCGTGGCCGTGATTGGCGGCCTTGGCCTGCTTTGGTGGCAACTTGGTCCGGCGATTGGCCTCCCCCAGCAGGCCGTGTTGGGGGGAGTGGTTTTGGCAGCGAGCACCACCTTGGGGGCCGTCTTCCAATGGTTGATTCAGTTGCCAGCCCTGGCGAAGCAGGGGCTCCACAAGTTCCAGCTGGTTTGGGATTGGCAGCATGCGGGAGTGCAGGAAGTGCTCCGGGTGATGGCTCCGGCGACCCTCTCCTCCGGGATGTTGCAGATCAATGTGTTTACCGATCTGTTTTTTGCCTCGGGGATCATTGGGGCGGCGGCGGGTCTTGGCTACGCCAACTTGCTGGTTCAAACCCCCCTGGGGCTGCTTTCCAATGCCCTGTTGGTGCCCCTTTTGCCGGTGTTTGCCAGGCTCACGGCCCCCGCGGATCGGCCGGAGTTGATCGCCCGGATTCGCCAGGGCCTAATGCTCTCCAGCGCCAGTATGTTGCCACTGGGGGCCCTGTTTGTGGCCCTTGCGGGCCCAATCGTGGCCCTTGTCTACGAACGCGGTGCTTTTGACCACCAGGCGGCGCTGATGGTGGGCAGTTTGTTGATGGCCTACGGGGTGGGCATGCCGGTCTATTTGGGGCGGGATGTGCTGGTGCGGGTTTTTTATGCCCTGGGCGACGGCCAAACCCCCTTTCGCCTCTCCGTGGCGGGCATTGGGCTCAATGTGATTTTTGATTGGCTTTTGGTCGGGGGACCCAGCCCCTGGGGCCAGCAGCTGCCCGCGCTCAATTTCGGCGCCCCCGGCCTGGTTTTGGCCACCGTGGCCGTGAATATCTTCACCTGCCTCGCCCTACTGCTTGCACTGCAGATCAAGCTCGGTGGCCTGCCCCTGAAGCTATGGGCCAGGGATTCGGTCCTGCTGCTTGGCGCAGCGGTTCTGGCGGGTGCTGCGGCCTGGGCCAGCTCCAGCTTGGTGGCCTGGCCCGATGGCTTGGTCGGCAGCCTGATCCAGACCACATTCAGTGGTGCTTTGGGCCTATTGGTCTATGGGCTGGTGGCAGCAGCTGCGGGTGTGCCTGAGGTGCTTCAACTGGTGCGTCAGCTGCGACAAAAGCTCCCCCTAATCGGTTAGCCGCACCAATCGCTCTTCGCGCACCTGCAGGGGAATCTCGAGATGGGATCTGCCCAGCACCTTGGGCCCATCCACCGAGAGAATTCGGGCTTCGATGCCGAATTCCTTGAAAGCCGTTTCCATCTCCTGGATAAGGGCTTTTTCCACCTGGGCTTCTGCATCCACGATTTTGCCGAGCAGGCGGCTGCCCACGGGCCCCATCCGCTGGCGCATCACCTCTTGGGCATTGGTGACCTCGATGACCAGCACAGCCCACGTTCAGGTGGTGTAACCCTATCGGCAAAGGGGCTCGAGCACCTCTTCTAGATCCCTTAGTTGACCCGCCGGAATCAGGCGAGCTAGGGGAAGCCGGGTGGCGCCTCCGCCCACCGGTACCAACACGGCTTCAAGTGCTTGGCGACTGGCAACCTCTGCCCCCTGGTCAAGACGGGCGGAGCACTCGATCGCCAGGGCCTGGGCCAGGCCGGCGTCCTTGAGGTAAAGATGCCAATTAGCAATTTGTAGGTAGAGCCGATCCCCCAGGGCCAGTTCGAGGTCGTGGAGGTCGCTAGCGCTCAGGGTCATGGTTCTGGGGTTGGGGTGGCTGGCTTCAGCAGTAAAACCATCCCAGCGTGCCCCAACAAAAGCACCAGCCAGCCCAGGCTGAACCAATTGAGGTGGCTCCAGGGGTGGCGCAGGTTTTGCACCACCCATAGGCCACTGTTTACGGCGGCAAACAGGGAGGCATGGAGCGTGAAGTTCACAATCCGATCGAAGTGCCGGTAGGTGGGATCTTCGGGATTGGCAGGTCCGTACCAGCGGATTGGCATCGTTGTTTTGGGGGGATGGTTTGACGGATGGGCCCTCCATGCGGTGAGAATGGGGCCCATGCGCTTGTAGCTCAGCGGATTAGAGCATCTGACTACGGATCAGAGGGTCGGGAGTTCGAATCTCTCCAGGCGCGCTTTTCACCACTCAAAGAACCCAATCCTTCCACCAGAAGCGCCCAAGCTTTTGGCAGATTGGATTGGTCCATTCGTTTCCGAGTCTGCCCACGCAAGGGTGCCGAGGCAGCTTTTTTTCTTACGATCTGGGTCAATCAATTTGTGATCCATGCCCGAAACCGGTGGCACCTTCCTCAATCAAAGCCTGGCTGCCGGAGATCCCGCCATTTTTGGCCTGATCAACAAGGAGCTCCAGCGCCAGCAAAGCCACCTGGAGTTGATTGCTAGTGAGAACTTTGCCTCCCGCGCCGTGATGGAGGCCCAGGGCTCGGTTCTCACCAACAAGTACGCCGAAGGGCTGCCCAGTAAGCGCTACTACGGCGGCTGTGAACACGTCGATGCCATTGAGGAGTTGGCGATTGAGCGGGCCAAGCAGCTGTTCGGAGCGGCCTGGGCGAACGTTCAGCCCCACAGTGGGGCCCAGGCCAACTTCGCGGTCTTCCTGGCCCTGCTGAAGCCCGGGGACACCATCCTTGGGATGGACCTCTCCCATGGAGGCCACCTGACCCATGGCTCGCCGGTAAATGTTTCGGGCAAGTGGTTCAAGGCTTTCCACTACGGCGTTGATCCCAAAACCCAGCAGCTCAATTTCGATTCAATTCGCCAGTTGGCCCTGGAGCACAGGCCCAAGCTGATCGTCTGTGGCTATTCGGCCTACCCACGGACCATCGACTTTGCGGCCTTCCGGGCGATTGCCGATGAGGTGGGGGCCTACCTGCTGGCAGATATGGCCCACATTGCTGGCCTGGTGGCGGCCGGTGTCCATCCAAATCCCCTGCCCCATTGCGACGTGGTCACCACCACCACCCACAAAACCCTCCGGGGCCCCCGGGGCGGCCTGATCCTTTGCCGGGATGCTGAGTTTGCCAAGCAATTCGATAAGGCGGTGTTCCCTGGCACCCAGGGCGGCCCCCTTGAGCATGTGATTGCGGCCAAGGCCGTGGCCTTTGCGGAGGCCCTTGAACCCAGCTTTAGGGCCTATTGCCAGCAGGTGGTGGTCAATGCCCAGGCCCTCGCCAGCCGCCTCCAGGAGCGGGGCATTGCGGTGGTCAGCGGCGGCACCGACAACCACATCGTGCTGGTGGATTTGCGCAGCATCGGCATGACCGGCAAGGTCGCCGACCTGTTGGTCAGCGACGTGCACATCACCGCCAACAAGAACACCGTGCCCTTTGACCCGGAATCCCCTTTCGTCACCAGTGGCCTGCGGCTGGGAACGGCAGCAATGACAACCCGGGGCTTCGATGCGGTTGCTTTCCAGGAGGTGGCCGATGTGATTGCTGACCGTCTGCTCAATCCAGAGGATGGCCAGATTGAACAGCGTTGCCGTGAGCGGGTGGCAAGCCTTTGCGAGCGCTTCCCCCTCTACGGGAACCAGCGCCAGCTGCAAGCGGCCTAAATACCTGTGAACCTCGCCCACAGCCCGAACGCCTCTGCCCTGCTCACCTTTGTGCTGGCCGCTGCTTTGACGGCCCTGGTGGTGCCAGTGGTGCGCCAGTTGGGTTTGCGCTGGGGTTTGACCGACCTTCCCGATGCCCGCAAGCAGCACACCACCCCGATGGTGCGGCTCGGGGGGGTGGGAATTGTGATTGCCTTCACCCTCGCCCTGGCTTTGACCTGGTTGCTGGGTGGCTTCGCCGATTTGCCCAGCAGCAATGACCAGTTGATTTGGACCAGCCTGGCTGGGGCCCTTTGCTTTTTCCTGATTGGCCTGGCAGACGATCTATTTGCCCTGCCGCCCCTACCTCGACTAGCTCTGCAGCTGGGAGTTTCATCGCTGGTGTGGTTTCAGGGGGTGCGCATTGGCACGATTGAGGTGCCCTTTGGCCACATGGGTGGTGGCCTGCCTTCGGTGCAACTGCCCGAGTGGTTGAGCTTGGTGGCCACGGTGATTTGGCTGGTGGGTATCACCAACGCAATCAATTGGCTAGACGGGCTAGATGGTTTGGCGGCTGGGGTTAGTGGCATTGCGGCAGTCGGACTGCTCTCGGTCAGTTACAGCCTCAATCAGCCGGCTGCGGGCCTTTTGGCGGCTGCCCTGGCTGGCGCCTGTCTGGGTTTTTTGCGCCACAACTTCAATCCGGCCCGCATTTTCATGGGGGATGGGGGCTCCTATTTCCTCGGCTTTGCCCTGGCCGCGGTGAGCATCGTGGGGCCCGCCAAGGGACTTACCACCGTCAGCTTGTTGTTGCCGCTCTTGATTCTTTCGCTGCCCCTGGTCGATATGTCAGCGGTGATCATGGGCCGGTTGAGTTCGGGCCATTCCCCCTTCTATCCCGACCGGCGCCACCTGCACCACCGGCTGCTGCGCACCGGTCTTAGTCACCGCCGCACGGTGTTGTTGATATATGCCTTTACCCAGTGGTTGGCGGCGCTGGCCCTGGTGCTGGTCAATGCTGAGCAGCGTTTTCTCTGGCTTGCCCTTGCCACCGCAATCCTGATTTGGGTATTGGTGCGCTCGCGCCGCCAACTGCAAAAACTTGAGCGCTGAAATTCTCTGCATCGGCACCGAGCTTTTGCTCGGCAACATCACCAACGGCAACGCCCGTTGGCTAGCTGAACAGTTGGCGTGCCTGGGGATTCCCCACCATCGCCAGGAGGTGGTGGGTGACAACCGCGAGCGACTGATTGGGGCGGTGCGTGCCGCCGCCAGCCGCTGTCAACTGTTGATCACCACGGGCGGCTTGGGCCCCACCCCAGACGACCTGACCACGGAGGCAATTGCGGCTGCCTTCGGGACGCGCCTGGTCGAGCGGCCCGAGGTTTGGGCCGATATCCAAGCCAAAATCAGCTCCAGGGGAAGGCCCTGTGCCGCCAGCAATCGCAAGCAGGCCCTGCTGCCTGAAGGTGCCCAGCTCCTTGCCAATCCCACGGGTACCGCCCCCGGCATGATTTGGAGCCCGCCTGCGGCTGCTGGGATCCAGAGCGGCTTCACGGTGCTCACCTTCCCGGGCGTGCCCACTGAAATGAAGGAGATGTGGCGGGCCACGGCGGCCCCTTGGCTGAAGGCGAGCGGCATGGCCCAGGGGGTATTTGTTAGCCGGATGCTGCGCTTTTGGGGGGTCAGTGAATCAGCGCTGGCAGAGCAAATGGCCGACCTGCTGGAGCTGGCCAACCCCACGGTGGCGCCCTATGCAAGTGCGGGGGAAGTAAAGCTGCGGATTACGGCTAAGGCCGCATCCGAGCTGGCTGCTTGGTCGCTGCTGCAGCCTGTTGAGGCTGAAATCAAACTCAGA
>NZ_JAGQBV010000034.1:0-27038 GCF_024345815.1 Cyanobium sp. HWJ4-Hawea
CTGGCCGGCTATGTGGGTTTCAGTGGAATTCGGCTTGGCCTTTTGCTGTGGCAGCGCTTTAACGCCGGCTGACCCCAGAATCATCAAAACTCTTACTCCGCCTAAGGAAGCCAGCCATGGACACCGCCCCAAAGCAACCTGACCCGCTCACCCCAGCCGTAAGCGACCGGATCTGTCTGCACATGAACGACGATCACGCCGCTGCCGTACTCGCCTATGCCCGCCACTACGCCGGCATCGAAGGGGCACAAACGGCCCGGATGGTCGCCATCACCCCGGAGGCCATGGAACTGGAGGTGGATGGCAATTCCGTCGCTGTGGGCTTCGACCACCCGCTCAGCGATAGCGAAGACGCCCATCGCACCCTGGTGGCCATGCTCCGCTCCCTGCCCAAGTAGGTGGGAAGGCTGGGGTGGCAGCGCTCAAACGCCAATGGCCGCAAACCTCTCAGCCCTGTTGGGCTGGATGCCCCTGGAGTGGCTAGCAGCTCCAAACTCCAAACCCAGCGCCGCTCGAGCTCGCAGGCCCAACCTGGAACTACCGGAGGCGGCCCTCAATGGCAGCACGCCCCTTACCTGGTGGGCTGCGGGCAGCTACGGCGGGGAGCTGAGGCGGCAGCTGCTTTCTTGGCGCAAGCAAGCCAAATACGAGCAGCGCCTCGACCTACTGGATCCCCTGCTGGAGGCGGCCCTGCCCCAGCTGGCTAGGGCCCTGGAGGATCACCTGCTGAGGCTGCATCGCCCGGGCAAAGGTGGCCTGCTGGTGCCGATTCCGAGCTGGAAACGCCACGCCAATCCCCTGCCTGGCCACCTGGCCCAGCGGCTGGGAGCAAGCCTGGGTTGGCGCCAGTCGGCCCTGCTCAAACGCAGCAGGCCGGTCCTGGGCCAGCACCACCTGGGCCGCCAGCAACGCTGGAGCAACCAGGCGGACGGCTTCTGTTGCCAGGAGCCACCCCAGCAGCGATTGGGCCCGCGGCCGCCAATCCTGCTAATCGACGACATCCTCACCACCGGGGCCACCCTCTGCGCCGCCGCCGCCTGCTTGGAGCAGAAGGGTTGGAGGGTGTTGGGGGCCGCCTGCCTGGCACGCACTCCGGCCCGGGGAGCTGCTGCAGGTGTAAGAGGTCGGTGATTTAGGATGATTAAGTCGCCCAGGCGACGGGCCGGGATAGCTCAGTTGGTAGAGCAGGCGACTGAAAATCGCCGTGTCCGCAGTTCAAATCTGCGTCCTGGCATTTGCTTAAGTTCCGGCCAATCCGATGCCCCTGCCCCTCCAGTAATGCGACAGCCACCTTCCCTCGGCAGTCAGCAGGCTCAGATTTTCAACAATGCCGACAGCTTCGCCCAGGCCTTTGATGAGGCCTGGCAGCGCCACGGGGAAAGGCAGCCCGGGCACGGCCTGGATCGGGAGACCAAATTGGCCCTAATCCTTGAACAGGTAAAGGAGCATCCTTTTCGGCTCAGTGAGCCGGAATTGTCATTGCAGGTAGCCACCTTTCGGTTACGGCTGCTCGGTCTCTGAGGATCCCCATGGCAAGCCAGCTAGCCCGCTTTGTGCGGATGCTCAGTGGGGGCTTCAGCAACCAGGAGCAGGCCTTTGAGAATCCGCCGCTATACGCCCACATCTTGGTGAAATTCCGGCCCCTGCCCCAGCTGGAGCCCGGGTCGTTGTTGCTGGAGCAGAGCTACGCCATCAATCCCGCAGCCCCCTATCGAATTCGGGTACTTCGGGTGGAAAATTACTGCGGTGATCAGCCGGCCAGCCTGGTCATCCACAACCAAGCCCTCGTCGACGACCAACGCTTCTGGGGTGCCGTAGACGACCAGGAACTACGCGACCAAATCCGTACAGCAGATCTTAAAAACCTAGGGGGCTGTGCCTACCTGGTCAACGAAGAAGGGGATGGCTTTATGGGCGAGGTGGAACCTGGCTGCCGTTGCCTGGTGGAGCGCAAGGGAAGCGTTGCCTACCTGGTGAGCCGCCTGGAGCTCGATCCCCAGGGCATGCGCACCATCGACCGGGGCCACGATCCCCAAACCCACGAGCATCTCTGGGGCTCCTTACCTGGCCCGTTTGAATTCAGCCGCACGGCCGACTACGGCAGCGAGGTGCCGGATACCTGGCTGAGGGCCTGGAATTAGGGGCAAGCAGGCCGATGCCTAGGCGCAGAGTTCGTCCATGAAGGGCTGCTCGGGCTCCTCCTGGAAATGGGGCTGGAACTCCTGCTCAAATTCCCGGGCGGAGAACAGATCCTGCTCCAGCTGCTCCGGCTGGGCCACGGATTCAGGGGCGGTGAGCAGACCCTCGATTCGGGCCAGGCGTTCTTCGGTATCGCCCAGGCGTAGCTCGGTGTCGGCGGCCATGGCCCCAGAGACCTCGCTTTCACCAGCCTGCAGGGATTGGAGCTGCTGCTCCTGGGACTTGAAGCGCTCCTCCAACTCGAGCATCCGAAAGGTGAGCGCCTCGGCCACCTCGGAAAGGGTCTGCAGCTGGTCGGCCAGCCGCAGGGTGCAATCAGCCAGCTTCAACTCAGAAGCCATGGGCCAGGACGCGGGGATTGGCCGGATGGTATCGGCCTTGAATCAATGCGCTAGGGGGTTAGCCGAGGTGGAGGTCCACCAAAACTCATCCCTGGCGGGCGGTGCTCAACATTGCGATCGCAATCCAGAGCACTAGGCCAGTCAAGGCGAAGCCACCAGTAGCAACCGTGTATTGCCAAATCCGCTGCACGGCGGGAGTTGGCTGATTTGCAAGCCAGGCAGGGCGATCCCAGCCAGTGGGCTGACCAAACGAACCGCCGCCGGCGGGAGCCCTGCGGGCCATGGCATTGCGCCAGTAGGCCTCGTAACGGGGGGCCTGTTGGTTGAAGGGCATGGTGCCCACTGCCTGACCGGCCAACACCCGCGAACGCTGGTAAGGAACCATGTCTTCGCCGAAGTTTTCAAGATATTCCTGCGAATTGAGCAGGGCATCCACAAAACCAGCCATGCCCTGGCTAGCAATAACGATCGACCAGGCGATCTTCTCCTCCTGGCCGTGGACAGGACGACCCAAAACCCTGCCAACAACCTGCTCAACCACTCGATAATTGCTGTTGCAACGGTAGAAATCCCTCTGGAACTTCTCAGACAGCAGCAACTGGCGCACGAAGCCCCGGGTGGTGATCTGACCAGAGCAGAGTTGCGATTCGAGCTCCCGGTCCCGATCAACCTTGAAGGCGTGGAAATAGATCTGGCGATAGGCCTGCTCTACCAGTGCCTTGGCCGCTGTGCGGTCGCCCTGAAGCAGGGCCGTGGCGCTTTGGCGGGTCATCTCCTCGCCTGCGAGCTGGAAGCTGCTAACCCGAGCGTTATTGGTAAGCGGCTTGACTGCTAGTAGGGGGAGAGGCATCACTGGGTGAGTGGAGCAGCACACTTTATCCGCAAATGCGAGCCAAGCTCCTTCTAGGCACAAAAGCCTACAAGGAATTACATGCAGTCCAGCCCTGGGCTGCCCAGGAGAAATCCAGTGACCCTTTGTAAAGCTGGCAGTACTAGCTGCTGGTCTTGCTGAAAAATGGCCTGGTGCTCAGCACTTGATGCCCACCTGTCTTGGTCAGCCACTACATTTGAGGTATCAGTCCCCCTTACCCACCCTTCCGACTCTTCGTCGGGACAAGGAGCTCCCAAAATGTTCGACGCCTTCACCAAGGTTGTTGCCCAGGCCGATGCCCGTGGCGAATTCATCAACGCCGGCCAAATAGACGCCCTGGCCGCCATGGTTGCCGAAAGCAACAAGCGCATGGACACGGTGAACCGCATCACCTCCAACGCATCCGCCATCGTCACCAACGCGGCCCGCAATCTCTTCGATTCGCAGCCCTCCCTGATCGCCCCCGGCGGCAACGCCTACACCAGTCGCCGCATGGCTGCATGCCTGCGCGACATGGAGATCATCCTCCGCTATGTCAGCTACGCAATCTTCACCGGCGACGCTTCCGTCCTGGAAGATCGCTGCCTGAATGGCCTGCGTGAGACCTACCTCGCCCTCGGCGTCCCCGGTGCATCCGTGGCAGAAGGAGTCCGCAAGATGAAGGACGCCGCCATCTCGATCGCCAACGATCGCAACGGCATCACCCCTGGCGATTGCACAGCCCTGATGTCCGAGGTAGGCACCTACTTCGATCGGGCCGCAGCAGCTGTCGGCTGATCGCCAACTGAATGGCAACCCAGCTGCCTATCAAGCCAGCACTTGGTTAAGAACATTAATCTTTCCCTTCAATGAAGACACCCCTCACCGAAGCCGTAGCAGCCGCCGATTCACAAGGTCGCTTTCTCTCCAGTTCCGAGTTGAATGCAGCCTTTGGTCGCTATGAAAAGGCAGCCAATGCCCTCACAGCAGCTAAGGCCCTAACAGCTAAGGCAGACCAACTTGTCAACGGCGCTGCCCAAGCTGTTTACAACAAGTATCCCTACACCACCCAGCAAACAGGCAGCAATTTTGCCTCCGATGCCCGTGGCAAGGCCAAATGTGCCCGCGACATCGGCTACTACCTGCGCATGGTCACCTACTGCCTCGTGGCAGGCGGCACCGGCCCCATGGACGAATACCTGATCGCCGGCCTGGCTGAGATCAACCGTTCTTTTGAGCTCTCCCCCTCCTGGTACGTGGAAGCCCTGAATTACATCAAGGCAAACCACGGCATTTCAGGCGAGCCTGGCACCACAGCCAACAACTACATCGATTACGCTATTAATTCCCTAATCTAAAAGCATTTAGCTTTTTGGTTAATTTGCACCAAAGAGCTCCTTAGGGAGCTCTTTTTCATGGACATTTTTGCAAAGCATACGCACTCCTCTCCCTGGCCCCATGAACGACCCATCCTCAGACCTGAGGTCATTACTAAGTACCTATCAAGGCCAGGAAGATATCCAAGTAGATGCATTGCAGCCAGATCTTCGTCTTAATCTCCTAGACACCAACATTCAACTTTGGGGCACAACATATCAACAAATAGCAGGCACAGGCCATAATCTACTGCTTGCATGCAATAACTCAACGGGACCAGTCGAGGAAGCAGTCCTGACATGGGTAGTGGGAGCAGCCATACGCAGCCTTAGGGTGGAAGGCAAGGACCAATTCACCGATCTGCTTAAGTGCCTTGGCATAAAGCCTGAATTAATATCGAGCCTTCTCTGCAATTGTCCAGGAATATCTGATAAAGCAATATGGGCTCTTTATTTAGAGCGCCACGGATACCTGGTGGCGACACCCATACTCTCCGCAGGCCTGGGGCTTGTGGTGGCAAATCAAGAACAGATCAAACAAGCAAACTGACATGTACAACTGGAAAATCCCTGAACTGCAGGGGCCCTCAGAGATTATGGGAACAGCAAATCCAGACTGCCGGGGTGCGGACTGGAGGGGATTAAAACTTGGCGCTGCAAATCTGGGCGGTGCCAAGCTATGCCGCGTGGACATGCGAGGTACAGACCTCGAGCACTGCAATCTTGAAGGAGCAGATTTACGACTGGTTCGATATGACAAGTTCACCAAATGGCCCCAAAATTTTGACTTCTGCAGCTCTGGAGCAGTAGGTCCAAGAGCAAAGCTCAGCGGCAGCTTTCTTAATAGTGCGGATCTCTCGGGCCTAGATCTGCAAGGCGCCAACCTGATGGGGTGCTACTTGAGTGGGGCTGACCTCAGTGGCAGCTGCCTAAGGGGCGCCCGTCTCGCCGGGGCAGATCTGCGACATGCCCTACTACGTGGCGCCTGCCTGGAGGGGGTCAGATTTTCGGGCTGTCAACTTGACTACACCGACTTCAGATCAGCATCACTTAAGGATGCGGACCTAAGTGCGGCGGACTCGATTCGCGGGGCAGATTTCAGGGGATCCACAGGCCTGGAACCAGGTAGGGCCCAACTCCTAGGCAGATCAATCCAGGAACTTGACTGCTGGAACCCTCGCACCCAAACCACCACCCGCCAAAGCCTCGGCCGCTCTCACATTTGAGCTTTGTTAAGCCAACAAAAAAAACCCAAGGATACAGGCAAAATAGTCTGGTTTCCCTAAGCAAGAATTCCCATGTCATTTGGCCCAGCCTCACTCCTGGGAGTTGAGCAATTCGACAGCGAAGATCCCCTCGAGCTGCTCCCTGGTGATTCAAGCGATAAGCAGGAGCAAATCATTCGGGCCGTTTACCGCCAGGTGCTCGGAAATGCCTATGTAATGGAAAGCGAAAGGCAGATAGTAGCCGAATCACAGTTCAAACTTGGCGAGCTAAGTCTGCGTGAATTTGTGCGGAGCATTGCCAAGAGTGAGTTATACCGCTCACGCTTCTTTGACGCCTGCCCCAGATATCGCTATATCGAGTTGGCCTTCCGGCACCTAATGGGTCGTGCCCCCTCAGATTTTGAGGAGATGCGTGGCCATGCGGAGCGACTTGATAGCCATGGCTATGAAGCTGACATTGATAGCTTTATTGATTCGAGTGAGTATCAGGATACCTTTGGCGAGTGGACCGTTCCCTATCAACGGGGCTGGAAAACTGAGAGCTGCATGACCATGCAGGAGTTCACCTGGAGCCTCCAGCTACTTCGCGGCGCCAGCAGCAGCAGCCTGAAGGGAAATCTCTCCGGGAAGGCAGCAAGGCTAGGGGGCAATGCCTACCTGAATCGCCCCATTCCTGTCGTTCCCCCCTCATCCCAGGAAACCCAGGGCTGGGGCTTCAGGCCCTCCCCAAATTTCCAGGATCCCCAAACCCGCTTCGCTCCAGGAACAGGGGAAGAAGGGACGATGTACAAGGTCCAAGTTACTGGCTATCGGGCAAACACAATCCGCCCAATCTCACGCTACAAAAAGTCAAACCGAACCTACTTCGTTCCCTTCTCACAACTATCCCAAACCTACAAGCAAATTCACCGCGAAGGCGGAGTAATTGCAAGTATTACCCCAGCATAATCTCCCCCTTTAGAACTATTTTTTAGTTTCCCTAAGCCTCTCCCTTGCCAACAAAGCCATGACCCTTAAATCAGCCGCCTATGGATTTGGTGCCACAACTCTGCTCGAATCGGCACCTAGCTACAAACTTGGGGATGACGAAACATCCCTTAATTTGGCAATTAATGCATGCTATCGCCATGTATTCGGCAACATCAGACCGATGGAAAGTGAGCGCCTCACCTCGGCTGAATCACAATTACGCAACGGCACGATAACCGTCAGAGAGTTTGTTCGCTGCCTAGCAAAATCCGACTTCTATCGCTCGCGCTTCTTTGAATCGGTGGCGCCCCATCGTTCAGTTGAACTGAGCGTGAAGCACCTACTCGGAAGGCCTCCCGTTGACGAGGCTGAAGTGAGCACCCATGTGGCCAAAATTGCCACCGAAGGATTCGATGCTGACATCGATTCCCTTATTAATTCCAAGGAGTATGAAGACTCCTTTGGGGAGAACACAGTTCCCCACATTCGCGCCTGGGGAAGCCCCACTGGAGCCCCCCAATCCTCCTTCAACCGCATCGCGGCCCTTGAGCAGAATTTTGCCGGCAGCGATAGCTCCGTTGGCATGAAAAGCCAGCTTCTCAGCAACCTGGCAAAAGGCCAGCCCATCAGCATCAGGATTCCAGCCCAGGTCTACCGAACCCAAAGCTCCGGTTCCTTCGGCGGCTCATCTTCCCTGAATGGGGCCTTCGCCCCAGTTAGGCGCTCGACAAGCGATGGCGGCGACTCCACCCCCCTGCGCGGCGACGTCTATGTCGGCTTCGGGGTGGGTCAGCGAACCCAGGAAGTTTTCCAGCGCTGCAATGGCGACACTGCAGATCAACTCCTGGGCCTAATTCGCTCCGCCTACCGTCAAGTGATGGGCAACCCCCACATGATGGAAAGCGAGCGGGATTTGACAGCCGAAAGCAAGTTTGTAGAAGGCAATCTGAGCACCCGTGAATTCATTAGGGCGATTGCAAATTCAGCCGAGTATAGCCGCCGCTTCTTTGAAAGCAACACTCCCTACCGCTTTGTAGAACTCAACTTCAAGCATCTGCTCGGCCGTTCGCCCCGTAACCAGCAGGAAGTTAGTGAGCACATTCAAAGAATGGCCAATGAGGGCTATGGGGCCGAAATCAACAGCTACATAGACAGTTCTGAATATCAGGATGTGTTTGGCGAGCAGACCATCCCCTATGCCCGCCTAGAATCCGAAAACGGCCGTGAACAGATCGGCTTTAACCGGAATCTGTCCCTATTCCAGGGCTACTCAAGTAGCGATACGGTTCAAACATCATCCAGCCTTGTGCTCTCACTGGGCGCAAACATGCTCCCCAATGGCTGGGGCACTACAACCGTTCGCAACAACCGCCGTGGCGCCTTCAGCGGCTCTGCTGACCCCACCACAAAGCGCTTCAGGATCGTCGTCCAAGCCCAGCCAGCTGGTGGCCGCCAACGCACTCCCAACGCCAGCTATTTGGTTTCCGGCAAAGACATGACCACCCAGTTGTCATACATTCATCGCCGCGGCGGCCGGATTGTCTCAATTACTGAAGTAGCCTAAGAAATCTAAAGGTTCAAATCAAGGCTAAAACCAATTCAAAAAACGTGATCAACATGCAAACAATCACTAGACAGACCACCACATCAATTCAAGATTTCAGCCAAGCCCAGTCGATCCTGCGCTCCGCCTACAAACAGGTATTTGGCAATGCCCACCTGATGGAAGAAGAGCTGGTAACAACAGCAGAGAGTCTCTTTCTGCAGGGGGACCTCACCGTGCAGGGCCTGATCTCAGCCCTCGCAACATCCGATACCTACCGCAAGCTATTTTTAGATAAAAATGGCCCCTATCGCTTTGTAGAACTCAACTTCAAGCATCTGCTGGGCCGCGTCCCCCAGGATCAATCGGAGTTGAGCCACCACGTTCAGCTGCTTGCCAACGAAGGCTATGAAGCTGAAATCGCAAGCTACGTTTCATCAGCCGAGTACATCGAAAACTTCGGCTTCGACACAGTGCCCTACTGGCGCACAAACCAAACATCAACAGGCGCTGCCAACGTCACCTACGTGCGTAGCCTGAAAATGCAAGGCGGCCAGGCAACATTTGATGGCACCTCGGGATCCAAGCTCAAGGCAAGCCTGGCCACAGGTGATGCACCTAATATTGATATTCAGGGTAAGCGCGGTGAAAGCACTAGCCGCAACGACCGCCGCTATCGTATTTGCTGGACAACGGCATCACCTTCGGGCCTAAACAGAAGAGCTGTCCAGGTGTCGAATGTTCCCTATAGCAGCCTCTCCAAAACAGTGCAGGGTGTGCAAAGGCTTGGCGGTTCAATCCTATCCATTACTAACGGCTAGCCACCAATTACCAACCACCAATATAAGTGCTATGGAACAACGGATCGATCGGAGCAATGCCCCTGCCCAACGGCAAGTCCAAAGTCAGGGGTCAGCGATTGAGATGATGATACATAGCATGGTAAATATGGTGCAGTCCGGCAGGGAAAACAGCAGCCAAATTTCAGGCAAAAGACTTTCCCTGCATGATAATTGAGAAGTTCGTTAGTCGCTCAGAAGGCTGCTGGAAATCGATGCGATCGGCCCACTCCCTAGCCTTTCGCCAATTTGAAGATGTCCTGAGCGAAATTAAAATTGAATGCCTTGCCGTAGATGACGCCATTGTCACTGAATACCTTGAAAAGGTATCAATAGACTCCTCGTCAATAGTTTCTCCCTTCAAAATGAGTTGGGAGGCTGACTCGGATTGGGAGCCAGAAGACCCTAGCGAAGTTAGCAGCGGCTCATGCATATTAATACCCATTCCAGATACTGATACCACGGGTATTCTCCTAAGAAGTGTGGGATATGCCGAGGCAGAATCGGCCACATCTTCCTATCTTTTTCTAGAGGATGATACATTTATCCTCAACACAACCTATGGCCAATCCGTCGCAGAAGAACGGATTTGGTTCATTTCAGAGAACGTACGCTGCAGATCGTCTGTTCTGAGGACATCTTCAGGGGCTGGGGTCCTACAGACGTCATTCGCTTCGGAAATTAGGAGGATATCGTCAGATTGATGGAGATCGAGAAAATGCTCCACTTCCTGCACACAATCTCCGGACACTTCAGCAATCATGAACAGGCCCAAGCTGAGCCTGCAAAATTTTCGCACATTAATATCTTTTTTAGGCCCCTTCCCCAGGAGCTTCTGGGGGGGGCCTGGGTATATTCAGAGCAGAGCTATGATTACGATCCCTGGAGGCCATACCGACAGGGAGTACATAAAATCGTTGCAAAAACCGACTATATTTTAATGCTCAACTATGGCTTGCGTGAGCCGATGAGATGCGCGGGCGGGGGCACAACTCCCAAGCTCCTTAATTCAATTAAGCAAGAAGATCTTCTACCTCGGCCAGGTTGTGGGATGCATTTTCGCCCTAATAATTCTGGCGGCTACCTAGGCGAAGTGGAACCTGGCTGTAGCTGCCTGATACCAAGGGATGGTCAGCTTACCTATCTTGTAAGTGAGGTTGAATTCGATCAACACCGCTGGAGTAGTAGGGATCAGGGCTTCGATCCAACCTCTCACGAATATTGTTGGGGTTCTGAAAATGGAGCACTCCAATTTACACGTATGGACCGCTATGCGGACCATCTTGATGCTGAATGGTTTAAGGAAGAACAGAGGGAATCAACAGCCAGCTAATGCCAATAAAAAGCCCAGAGGAACTGCTGCGTTCATGGATTAAATCTCAACATCTAATCTGCAAAGGTACGGATTTTATTTTCGAAACAGTGGACCAAAATCTGATAGACCGCTTTGAAGATTGCCTGAAGTCACTTGGCGGCGAAATCCACAGTGTCAAACAGGTGGGCCTGTGGCCAATGGGTCACAACCGCAATTTCAAAATCCTTCGCGCTGTCGCCCGAGTGCCCCGGCCAAGCTGCAACGAAATTGTTAGCTTTTGGGCCTGCAATGGCAGCTTTACCACTCGTTATTCAGAGATCAACGAACAATGACTGCATAGATATTTTCTTAGCCTGTACAAACCTATGGGGGTCAGTTCCGGTAAGGCCAAGATCCCTACAGAGGCAATCGCTGGAGCCAGCATTTGCCTTAAGCATCATCTCCTGGGCGACCAATGCAGCATATCTACATTCCCAATTTGACTCCTTTTCCGCATCAATAAGATCAGGGATAAGACTAGCCAGCCGTTTTTGATTTAGCTGCACAAGAGCAAGGATGCCAGCGGGTCGGGATTTCTGAAACTGGGGGCGACGGTTATGTATGGCTGACTCACAAAGATCTTCCACCATTAGCTGTGCTTCTCCCCAGTATTGAATACTGCCAAAGAGTTTTAGGAAAAAATAGTTCGCACCATAGTCATTGTAGGCCTCCTCTCGCCATCGCTGATCCAGTATGGGCCAGAGCTTGTCACTGGGGACAAATTTAAGATGGGATAGCGCCAAATAGCATCGACTAAAATCCGTGCCAAACAACTCATTAACCAGAAAAAGATTATCTGGAACCTCGTCGTAGCGATGCACAAGATCTAGGTTGGCAGGGGAATCCCACAGCAAGGATTCCACACTTCCCACAAGCGACAATCCAGAATCTTCCAAATTATGGGCCTGCAAGAGTAAACCTAGGGCCCTCATCCGAAAAACTGGAGATACGGGAGACCTAAGTATTTGGGGAAGCAGTTCGGATGCGGAAGCATCAATTGCATCCTGGATAGCAGACTGCCGATCCATCTGATTGGGCAGGAAGAAATGGTCTGCCAATTCACTAATTCTTTGATTCGAACCTGATAATTTAGCGACAGCCGCCAGGGCTGCTCCGCTTACTCCGGGGTTCTGATCATCCTGGAGTTGCTGGATCATCGGTAGAGCCTGGCTCACACCAAGGCCAGCCAGGCTCTGAATTAGCACCCTCCGATTCTGAGCTGGATCTGCCAATAGGGCAACCATAGATTGGTGCAATGCGGCATCCCTGCACTCCAATTGCTGCAAGGCCCAAGCAGCATTTTCAACTAAATAGTGATCCTCACTGAGTAGGCAATCGCCAATAATTCCTTGGGCAGCACCACATCCCAGCCGTGCCAAAACCTCCACGGCCTTGCGCTTGGCAAGCCGTACCGCCTGGCGGCTATCGCTGTTGCCAAGCAGCTCAAGCAGTGCCCGCTCCGAAGGCTGGCCAGGGAAATTGATCAGATGGGAAGCAGCCATATAGAGATCACTGCTCGAATCGAGCTGCTCCACAGGCAAACTAAGAATGCGCAAAGCCTCCCCATGGCTGAGGCCAGGGTGGATATTTGCAAAGCGGCCCGAATCCGCCAGAACTACCACCTTTGGGACTGCTTCACTATTATCACATTCGCAGGTCCCAACTGGGTGTGAACGTATATTGCGAATACAGCACGAAGCAATCTTTTTAAGCAAAATGAAGCCTGTTAATCGAAAGAGAAAGTCTTGGGACCCTATCTTGCGGATTCACTAGCTATCAGGGTAAATGATGCCAATGCATCTAAACTACCCACCAGCAGATTATTAAGGGTTCCATTTTCAAGCCTGAGCCTGATGATGGGCAATCTTCACAAGCGGGGATCGGCTGTTACCCATGTTGGATCAGTCGGCTCAAATGAGATCGTGGAGGCTCCCGAAAGTGCTGCCGAAGGCATGGGCACTGGGGATGGGGAGTCTCAGCCAGCCCCACGCAAGCGCACAACCACGAGAAGGGCCCGCAGCTAAATCAGCCAGAATCTGAGCCCTTGAGTTTATAGTTAACCTTGGGCGGGCAGCCTCTCCACCTCGAAAACACCATCGGCTGGTCGAGCTGCCTTAAGGGCCTGCCAATTAATCGCCTCTAGGAAACCCTTCGGGTCCATTGTCTCAACGACATCGACTCCCCATGAGCCCAGATCCAGCGGCGATCCGCTAGAGGCTGGAGAATCTTTCCTGCCTCCAAGGGCCAGGATTGCATGGTCCACATCATGGCCCGCCCCTTCCCGCAAGGAAGCCCAGGCCCCAACTAGCTGACTGGCTAGCTCGTGGGGATCTTGCTTGCCTACGAGCCTGACTAGCCAATGGTGATGGCTAAGGGCTTCGGCAGTGATGACTCCATCGCAATGACTTTTTAGCCCCTCTGCCAATTCACTGGCAGTAAGGGATGGAATCGATCCATTCGGGAGTTGAAGATTATGGGATATGAGGAAAGTGGTCATGCAATCTCTAGTGCGGCTTCATATTACGGGCCATCCCGGCAAACAGGCCTGGGGATTGCTTCCTGAGACAATGGATCTTTCTGACCCGCAGCCTTGAGCATCGAGTCCAGCAACCTTGCTCCAGCAGTGCCGGCCGTCTCCTTGAGTGAGTCAGAGGCCACCTTGCTTGCCGCTGAATTAAAGCTCCAACTCCGTTCTGGTGAACGGCTTGACGGAGATAGGAATCAGATCGAGAAAATGGTGGCGGGGCTTGGTGATCCCCGCGGCCTGATGAGGCTCACCTTTGCCGAAAGTCTTGGTTCTGTCGGCACGGCAGCCGTTCCCTCCCTCTGCCGCGCCCTACGCAGGCACGAAAACGTGACAGTGCGTCGCGCGGCGGCCAAGACCCTCACTTTGATAGGCGATCCCAGCGCCATACCCGACCTCCTGGAAGCTCTTCTCAACGATGCGGATCCGGTTGTTCAGGGATCGGCCGTTGGGGCCATGGCTGCCACCGGAGAGTGCGCCGTTGAGGCACTGATCAATGTATTGGCCAGTCCAGAGAGCACCACCATGCACCTGGGCCTGGCCAGCTGGGGGCTTGCCTTTGTGGGAGCCCAAGCCCCTGATGCCCTGCGCCGG
This sequence comes from Cyanobium sp. HWJ4-Hawea, assembly GCF_024345815.1. NCBI lineage: Bacteria > Bacillati > Cyanobacteriota > Cyanophyceae > Synechococcales > Prochlorococcaceae > Cyanobium > Cyanobium sp. HWJ4-Hawea. The sequence goes on from NZ_JAGQBV010000034.1 coordinate 13,816, forward strand.
GCTGCCCGCTCAACCCACACGGAAGTGCGAACCGCCGCCATAGCTGCCCTGGGCGATCAGATCCAATCCCTCAATGACCAAGAGGCTAGGGATCTTGTGGTCGAAGCCCTGGCGGATTCAGCTGAGCTGGTTCGGGCGGAGGCCGCGACCCTGCTGGGCAAGCTGCATGAGCCCCTGTGGGCCGCCCCCTTGCTCACACCCATGCTTGCGGACAGCTCCGCCCAGGTCCGCAAGAACACAGCTCTTGCCTTGATGAAGTTAGGGGCCGTTGAAGCGATTGCTGACCTGGAACAGGCCGCACCCCTAGAGACCTGCGAATCGGTAAAGCCAATTCTGCAACTTGCGATTCTGCAGCTCCGCCGCCATCAGGCCGAAGCTGATGGGGACGCCGCGGGCTGACGGGCCCGCAGGTCGTCCAAGCGGGCAACTGCTGAGTTAACGGTCTCCCTTACATAGGAATCCGTGGATTCGGCCCCCGCCAATTGGTACAGGCATGTCGCCACATCTGGATGGTCGATCCCGACCAGCGCGTTTACTGCCGCCACCGCCTGGGCCTCATTTTTTCCAAGGCAGACCTGAATTAGCAGGGGCACCGCCTGCTCCCCCACCTGGCCAAGGGCCATCACTGCAGCGATGGCCACCACTGGAGATTCGTCGGCAAGGGCAGCCTCAAGGGCAGCCATTGCCTCAAGGGGAAAGGGTATGCCTCGGAAGTTTGAGGCGACCTGGGCATAGGCCTTTACGCAGCTAGCCCGCACCGTGGCGTCGTGGCTGGCTTGAAACTTCTGCGCCAGGGGAACCATGGCCCGCTCCGCAAAGGCGCCAAGGGCCCGCACCGCTGCCCGACGCCTCACCACATCTTCCTGATCCAGCAGCAGCAGCAGCCGGGGGAGGGCCGCATCCGCATGGTTGCGGACCATGGCCAAAAAGGCCTCTGTCTGCAAATAGGGATTGGGATGGCCGAGGTCCTCGAACAGCTGGTCAAGGTCGGTGGAACTCGCTGATTGCACCATCAGATCTGGGTCTTCAAAAAAAAAAGGGAGGTCCTAGGACCTCCCCAACTCAGCTATCGAACAACCTCAGGAGAGGGAGTTGATGGCATAGTCCAGGTAGCTCTTGAGCTCGTTCAAAGCCTGGGGGCTCATGTCGCGAGGTGCGCAAGCGCGATCGCGCGTGTAGGTGAGCGCTTCCACGTAGGCAGCGGTAGGCAGGTTGAGGGTGCGGTAAACCTCACGGGCGCCGGCGATACCCCACTCGTCGAGGGGGCCAGTGCCGCCCACAACCAGGCAGTAGTTGATGAGGCGCATGTAGTGGCCCAGGTCGCGGTAGCACTTGTCCACCTTGATCTGATTGCTACCAGCTTCGCCTGCCTGCTTCAGGTAGGGGTACTTCTTGAAGCAGGCGTCGCCGGCCTCACGAACCACTTTGTCCATGCCAGCAGAAAGCTTTTCAGCTGCTTCCAGACGGGCAGTGGCGCGTTGGATATTGCCCTGAACGGCTTCGAGGTCGTTCTGGCTGGGGAAGCGACCGGCTGCATCAGCAGCGGTCACAACGGTGGTGACAACGGATTTCATCGTGTTTTCCTTTTTTGGATTGGAAGAGGTGAGAAGTGGTCGTATTCAGTCGCTCAGGACAGAGCGCTGCTCACACGATCGAAGTAGGAAGCGGCTTCTGCGACCAAGGCGGAGCAATCACCCTGGGTGGTTTCCATCTTGCGGAAACGGGTCTCATCCGGATTGGTGCCGGAGGTGTTGGTCTCGTTGATGTGGGCAGTGGAGGCTGCCTTCATGATCGCAACAGCGCGGGCTGTGGACTGAATGGGCACGCCCAGGGCGATGTAGGTCTCCTTCAGGCCGTTGAGGCAACGGTCGTCGAGCACGGAAGCATCGCCGGCCAGAAGGGCGTAGCTGATGTAGCGCAGAACGATCTCGCCATCGCGCAGGCAAGCAGCCATGCGGCGGTTGGGGTAGCAGTTGCCACCTGCCTGGATCAGGCCGGTGTTCTCGCAAATCATGCCGGTCACAGCATCGGAAACGATGCAGGAAGCATTTGAGGTGATGGCATTAACTGCGTCGAGGCGCTTGTTGCCCTCGGCGACATAGTTACGAAGGGCGGCCAGTTCACCACTGCCAATGGCAGCGTTTTTGGCGTCAGCGCTTAAAACGGCGCGGGAAAAGGCGTCGAGCATTGGGGAGTATGCCGGGCTAGGGACTTTTATGGGGGCCTCGCACCTTCTCTTGGGCATCCTGATTGCAAATGCAAATTGCAGTTGCGATTAGCCAGGGGCTTGGGAGTGGGCCGTCCATGTGGACTGGAAGCTCAAGGAAGTTAACGAAACTCTCAAGAAGAATCCCCTCCCAGAAGCGTCACGCAAGATTTCTTGACCAAAGCCGGCCACCAGGGGCCAAAACCCTGTTGCCGCTAAGCAACTCCAGGAACGCGGACCCCGCAATTTCGAATTTTCTTTATATTCTGGCAAAAACCCAAGGCTTCGTATCTGTCTGCGGTTGACGTATTTGTAATCTCTAGCCCAGGCCTCTTACTGCCATGAGTGATCCCAGCCTCCAGGAGCTTCTTGAATCGATCGAAGCCCTCACCACCTACCGGGATCGGCTGACCTCGGACGTGAGGTCCATGGGGCAGCGGTTGAAGCTGCCGCAAAAGAAAGTGGACGACACCCTGGCTTCCCATGCTGAACTTCAGCGCATTGAGGAGGTGCTCGCCCAGCTGGTTAGCCAACGGGATGCCCCCCCAAGCCCCTAGGGATATGGACGGTGGGAGCCAGGGGCCATCAGGTTTTAAGGCCTGCGAACGGGAGGCCTGCTTCAGGGTTCGAGGCCAGTAAGTTCGAACTCTCCATCCCTGCCTTCGGCGCGAGCCCCCATGTCTGTCGCCCTTGCCTCCCAGCTGCGAGAAGGCACCAAAAAGGCCCACACGATGGCGGAGAACACCGGCTTCGTGAGCTGTTTCCTTAAGGGCGTGGTCGATAAGGCCAGCTATCGCACCCTGGTGGCAGACCTCTACTTCGTTTACTCCGCCATGGAGGAGGAGTTCGCCAAGCTCAAGGACCACCCGGTGGTAGGTCCGGTGGGCTTTGTTGAGCTCAACCGCCGCGACAGCCTCGAGCAAGACCTCGCCTTCTATTTCGGAGCCGACTGGCGCACTGCGATCACAGCCACCCCTGGCGCCCAAAAATACGTCGCTCGCCTGCACCAGGTGGCAAAAGAAAGCCCCGAGTTGTTGGTGGGCCACCACTACACCCGCTACATCGGTGATCTCTCCGGCGGCCAGATCCTCAAGAACATTGCCCAGAAGGCGATGAACCTGGGCGAGCACGACGGCCTGCGCTTCTACGAATTCGACTCGATCCCCGACGAAAAGGGCTTTAAGGCCAACTACCGCACCGTGCTGGATGGCCTGCCGATTGACCAGGCCATGGCCGATCGCATCGTGGAAGAGGCCAATGGGGCCTTCCACCTCAACATGGTGATGTTCCAAGAACTCGAGGGCAACCTGATCGCCGCCATTGGCAAGGTGCTCTTTGGCTTCCTCACCCGCCGTCAGCGCTCCGGCAGCACTGAGGCCGTGCCCGCCTGAGTGCGACCCGTTCGTTTTTTGGTGCCAGGCACCACGGGCCGCTTCCGCTGCGGGGGCCTGCTGGTGGAGCTGCAAACGGCCCGGCTGGTGGGCCAGCTGGCGGCCACCGAGGTGGTCACCTACCGCCAAAGGGAACCGGGCCATCCCTTCCTGCCAGACCTGCTGAGCAGCGCCTCCCCGGCTTCTAGTCAGGCAGCAACAGAGCCCCTCTGGATTGTCAGCTGGGGTTTTGATGTGCCCCAACTCCTGCGCCAGCTGCGGGGCCGGCCCGTGGCCTACCACGCCCACAGCAGCGGCTACGGCTTTGACCTGCCGGCGGCGGTGCCGGTCCTGGCGGTGAGCCGCAACACCCTCGGCTACTGGGGAAACCGCAGCCCCCGCAGCCCCCTGCACCTGGTGCCCAATGCCCTCGAGCCCCAATGGCTGCAGCGGGGCAACCGTGTCAGCCCAGAACGCCGGCCCATTGATGTCCTGGTGCAATTACGTAAGTCGAGCCCCTACCTGCTCAAGCAGCTGGTGCCGGCCCTGCGGGCCCAGGGCCTCAGGGTGGAGGTTCAACGCGGCTGGGTGGATGATCTGGTCGACCTCTTCAACAGCGCCGCCGTGGTGCTCTACGACTCCGCCGATTACTGGCGGGGCCGCGGGGTGAGTGAGGGGTTTGGCTTGCCGCCTTTAGAGGCGATGGCCTGCGGCTGTGTGGTGTTCAGCAGCCTCAACCACGCCCTAGCCGACAGCCTTGATCCCGGCCGGCTGGGGCACCAGATCGGTGCGGGAACCCTGCAGGCAGATCTTGAACGCATCATGGCGGCCGTGGCCGATCCATTGGCCTGGCAAGCCCAGCCAGCAGAGCTGGCAGCCCTGTTGGCTGGCTGCTCCGAAGCCGCCCTGTTGGAGCGTTGGCAGGCGGCCCTCAGCCAGATCAATTCCCATTGGGACCGCATCGCCGCCGGTGAGCCGCCGCTGCGGAGTCCATCGATCTTCCGGCTCAGGCTGGGCCAGCCTTTGGCGCGGCTCCAGGCCAAATTCCCGGCGCAATTTCGGGCCCGGTTCGCCAAGCTGCTGCGATGAGCGCATTTCTAGCTGGCCTCAACGATGCCCAGAGACGGGCAGTTGATCACCACACCGGTCCCCTGCTGGTGGTGGCGGGTGCTGGCAGTGGCAAAACCCGCGCCCTAACCCACCGCATTGCCCACCTGATTGGCCACCACGGCGCCGATCCGGCCCATCTGTTGGCGGTCACCTTCACCAACAAGGCTGCCCGGGAGATGAAGGAGCGGCTCGAGCTGCTGCTGGCCCAAAAGCTGGCCCAGAGCCAGTTCGGCCAGCCCTGGAGCACCCTGCCCCTGGCGGAGCAACGCCAACTGCGCAGCCGCATCTACCGCGAGGTGATCAAGGACCTCTGGATCGGCACCTTCCACGCCCTGTTTGCCCGCCTGCTGCGCTTCGATATCGACAAATACCAGGACCCGGAGGGCCTGTCCTGGACCCGCCAGTTCTCGATTTACGACGAGAACGACGTCCAGAGCCTGATCAAGGAGATCGTCACCAAGGAGCTGCAGCTCGATCCCAAGCGCTTTGAACCCAAAAAGGTGCGTTGGGCGATCAGCAATGCCAAAAACCAGGGTTGGCTGCCGGAGCAGCTGGAGGCCGATGCCGGTGGCGGCCAACGGGGCAAGTTGATGGCTGAAACCTACCGCCGTTACCGGCGGGCCCTGGCCGCCAATAACGCCCTCGATTTCGACGACCTACTGCTGTTGCCGGTGCAGCTCCTGCGCCAAAACGAGCAGATCCGCAGCTACTGGCATCGGCGTTTTCGCCACGTGCTCGTGGATGAATACCAGGACACCAACCGCACCCAGTACGACCTGATCAAGCTGCTGGTCACCGATGGCAAGGACCCAGACACCTACAACGACTGGGAGGGCCGCTCCGTGTTTGTGGTGGGTGATGCCGACCAAAGCATCTACAGCTTTAGGGCCGCCGATTTCACGATCCTGATGGGCTTCCAGGACGACTTCGGCGACGGTGCACCCGATCTGGCCACCAAAACGATGGTCAAGTTGGAGGAGAACTACCGCTCCACCGCCACGATCCTGGAGGCGGCCAATGCCCTGATCGCCCACAACTCCGAGCGGATCGACAAGGTGCTCCGCCCCACCCGCGGCGAAGGCGAATTGATTTCCCTGACCCGCTGCGACGACGAAATCGCCGAGGCAGAGGCGGTGGTGCACCGCATGCGCATGCTCGAGGCGGCCCACCCCGACCTCAACTGGGGTGACATGGCCACCCTCTACCGCACCAATGCCCAGTCGCGGGCCATGGAGGAGGCCCTGGTGCGCTGGGGGATCCCCTACGTGGTGGTGGGTGGCCTGCGCTTCTACGACCGGCGCGAAATCAAGGACGTACTGGCCTACCTCAAGTTGTTGGTCAATCCCTCCGACACCGTCAGCCTGCTGCGGGTGCTGAACGTGCCCAAGCGAGGTATTGGCAAAACCACAATCGAACGGCTCACCGATGCCTCCAACCAGCTGGGCATTCCCCTCTGGGATGTGGTCAGTGATGCGGAGGCGGTGCGCTCCCTGGGGGGCCGTTCAGCCAAGGGTCTGCTGCAGTTCCATGGGCTGATCAGTGATCTCCAGGCCCGCAGCCAGGACATCGCCCCCTCGGAGCTGGTGCAGCGGGTGATGGAGCAGAGCGGCTATGTGGCCGAGCTGATTGCCGATGGCACCGATGAGGCGGAAGATCGCCGCCGCAACCTCAACGAATTGGTCAACGCGGCGCTGCAATACCAGGAGGAAAACGAGGAGGGCTCCCTCGAGGATTTCCTGGCCTCGGCTGCTCTAGCCAGTGATGCCGACAGCAAGGACACCGAGCAAAACCGGGTCACGTTGATGACCCTCCATGCCAGCAAGGGCCTGGAATTTCCCGTGGTCTTTTTGGTGGGCCTGGAGCAGGGGCTGTTCCCCAGCTATCGCTCCCTGGAGGATCCCTCCGCCCTGGAGGAGGAGCGGCGCCTTTGTTATGTGGGCCTGACCCGCGCCAAGGAGCGCCTATTTCTCTCCCACGCCAGCGAGCGCCGGCTCTGGGGCGGCATGCGAGAGGCGGCCCTGCCCTCGGTGTTTTTGTCTGAATTGCCCACGGAGCTGATCCAGGGCGACATCCCCCGCAGCGGCGGCGCCGCAATTCGGCGCGACCAGCGTATGGAGCGGCTCACCCGGGTGGATCGGGAGGAATCCCAGCAGGTGGCGGCTGGCGGCGAGGCAGGAGCGCCGGCCAATGCGGTGCGGCGGCGCTCGGCCGGTCCGGTCGCCGGCAAGGCCTGGGCAGTGGGTGATCGCCTGCGCCACAGCGCCTTTGGCGAAGGCCATGTCACCCACCTGTTTGGCAGCGGCGAAAAGATCTCGATTGCAGTGAAGTTCTCGGGCATGGGCCCCAAAATCCTCGATCCGCGCCTGGCACCGATTGAGCCACTCCAGTGAAGGAGATGCCGGGGGTGCCGCCGGATTTAATCGGCCTGCTGACCGAGGCAGCAGCAGGGATGCGGTTGGCCCTGGTGGGTGGGGCGGTGCGAGATCTGCTGCTGCACCGGCTGCACAACGACCCCTGGCGGGGGCTGCCGGATCTGGATCTGGTGGTGGAGGGTTCGGCCCCTGAGCTGGTGCGCCAGTTGGCCTCCAGCTTGGCCGCTGGGGCCGGCGTCCTGAAGGCTTCCAGGGAGCATGGTGCCTACGGCACCGTGGAGCTGGAGCTGGAAGTGGCCGGCCAGCTGCTGCTCTTGGATGTGGCCACGGCCCGGCGGGAGATCTATCCCCAATTGGCGGAAAATCCCCAGGTGAGCTTCGGGTGCCTGGCCGACGATCTGGCCCGCCGCGATTTCACGATCAATGCCATCGCCCTGGATCTGACCAGCTCAGACCTGCTGGATCCCCATGGCGGCCAGGTGGATTTGCAGGCCCGGCAGTTGCGCTTTTTGCATGGCGGCAGCCTCGCCGACGATCCCACCCGGCTGGTTCGGGCCGCCCGCTATGGGGCCCGTCTTGGTTTTGAGCTGGCTCCAGAGAGCCTGCAGCAGGTCCAAGCCACCCTGCAGACCTGGCCCTGGCAGTGGCGGCTGGGGGATCGGCCCGACCAGGCACCGCCGGCCCTGGCCACCCGCCTGCGGATGGAGTTGGAGCTGCTGCTTGAGCGCGAACCCTGGGCCCAGGCCCTGGAGCTTTTGCAGGGCTGGGGCGGCATGGCGCTGCTTGATCCCCAGTTGCAGGCCGACCGTTTTTGGCGGCTGCGCCTGAATTGGGCCCAGCGGGCCGGATTGCCATTGCTGGTGGCCCTGGTGGCCTGCGCCGAGCAGCCCCTGGCCCTGGCCGAGCGGCTGCAATTGCCCCACCGTCAGCACAAGTTGTTGGCTGCGGCCCAAGCCCTGCTGCAGCGGCTTGGGGCCCTCGAAAACCCTGCCGCCCTCTCCGTGCCCGAGTGGTGCGAGCTGCTGGAGGCACCTGGCTGCCCAGCGGAAGCGGTGGTTCTGCTGTTGGTCAGCACAGCCGGCCGCAGACCCCGCTGGCGCCGCCCCCTGCTGCGCTGGTGGTTGCGCTGGCGCCAGCTGCAGGCCCCGATCAGCGCCCATCAATTGGTCGCTGAAGGAATCCAGCCAGGCCCCGAATTGGGGGCCCGGCTGCGCCAAGCCCGGGCGACGCTCCTGCAAAGTGAGCGCAGCTAATGGGAGCACTCCTGCAACCATGACTTCCCCCAGGGCCGTGGTGGCGGTGCCGGCGCGGCTGGAATCCTCGAGGCTGCCCGGCAAGGTGATGGCCGATATCGGTGGTAAGCCGATGTTGCGCCATGTGCTCGAGCGCTGCGCCCTGGCCAAGGGGGTGGCGGCCGTAATCGCTTGCACCGATAGCGAGCTGGTGCAGCGCCACGCCCAAGACTGGGGCTTTGACGCCCTGCTGACTCCGGCCAGCTGCGCTTCAGGAAGTGAACGGCTGGCCTCGGTGCTGGCAGAGCTAGTGGCCGCCGCTGGCGGCGAGCCAGAAGACACCCTGGTGATCAATGTGCAGGGCGACCAGCCGCAGCTGGATCCCACGATCATCGAAACAATGGTCGAGCAGTTTGCAGCTCGCCATAAACCCCAGGTTTTAACGCCGGTCTATGCCCTGGGGCCAGACAAACTCCACGACCCCAATGTGGTGAAGGTGCTGCGGGCCGCCGATGGCAGGGCCATTACCTTTTCGCGCAGCGCCCTGCCCCATGTGCGGGATGTGCCGCCCGAGCTGTGGCACCAGCACTGCCCCTACTGGGGCCATGTGGGCATGTATGGCTACCGCGCCGACGTGCTGGCGGGCTGGAACCAGCTGCCGATCTCGCAGCTTGAGGGCCTCGAAAAGCTGGAGCAGTTGCGCCTGGTGGAGGCGGGCATCCCCTTGCATACCTTTGTGGTGGAAGGGGATTGCTTCTCAGTCGACACCCAGGACCAACTGGAGCTGGCCCGGCGACTGGCCTAGGGCTTGGGCAGGGCTGGCCTGGCCTGGTTAAACGTTTTTATCGCGCCAGCCGGAGCGGTTGAGCTCCTGCCACTGGCCCCGGCGCTCCAATAGCTGCTCGGCAAGTTCGCGCACTGCCCCATGGCCGCCGCGGCTTTTCAGCACCCAGTCGGCCCTTCTCCGCAGACCCCGCGCCCCATCGGCTGGACACACCAGCAACCCCGTGGCCGGCCTGACGGTCAGGTCGTTGAGGTCGTCGCCGATGAAGGCCGTCGCCTCAACCGGCAGCTGCAGTTGGTGCTGCAGATCCTCCAATGCGGCCAACTTGTCGCCGACCCCCACCAGGCAATGGCGAATGTCGAGGTGGGCGGCGCGCTGTTCGATCGCCCCACTGCGGCCGCCGCTGAGGAAGGCCACCTCCACCCCAGCCCGCTGCAGCATCCGAATCGCCAGGCCATCGCGCACGTTGAAACGCTTCACCACCCGGCCCGCTTCGTCGTAGTGGAGGCCGCCATCGGTGAGCACCCCATCCACATCACAGACCAACAGCTCGATGGCACGGAAGCGGGAAGCAAGCAGCAGATGGCGAATCACGAACGGCGAATCACAGATAGGGGGCTAGAGAATTGATGGGGCCAACCCCTGAGCCACCACCTCGCGGATCGCCAGCAGTTGGCGCAGCAGGGGCTTGAGGCGATGCAACGGCACCATGTTGGGGCCATCGCTGAGGGCCTCCTCCGGGTTGGGATGGACCTCCAAAAACAGCCCATCGACCCCCACGGCCATGGCAGCTCGGGCCAGGGGCGCCACAAATTCCCGTTGACCTCCTGAGCTGCTGCCCCGCCCGCCCGGTTGCTGCACCGCATGGGTGGCATCGAAAATCACCGGGCAGCCGAGGGCCTGGAGCTGGGGCAGGCTGCGGTAATCCACCACCAGGGTGTTGTAGCCAAAGCTGTTGCCCCGCTCGGTCAGCCAGAGCCGGCCGCTAGCTGGATCCAGCCCCAACTCCTTGAACTTGGCCACCACCTGGGCCATGTCCCAGGGGGCCAGGAATTGGCCCTTTTTCACATTCATCACCTTGCTGGTGCCGGCAACGGCCCTGGCGGCGGCCTCGAGCAGGTCGGTTTGGCGGCAGAGGAAGGCGGGTATCTGCAACACATCCACCACATCAGCCACGGCAGCGGCCTGGTGGCTTTCGTGGATGTCGGTGAGCACTTTTAGCCCCAGGCTGCTCTTCACCTCCTGCAGGATCGCCAGGCCGCCATCAACCCCCGGTCCACGGAAGGAGGCGCCGGAGCTGCGGTTGGCCTTATCGAAACTGGCCTTAAACACGTAGGTGATGCCCAGCTCCTGGCAAATCGCCTGCACCTGCTCGGCCACTGACAGCACCAGCTCCCGGCTTTCGATCACGCATGGACCGGCGATCAAGGTGAGGGGCTTGGCGGCCATCAGCTCTGGTTGGAGGTGAACCCAGCCTGCACCAGATCGTGGAGGCGCAACAGTCCCAGCAGCTTCTCGCTGTTTTGGGGATCAACCACGGGCAGCACGGAAATGGCCTGGCGGGGATTGCGCTCCATCAACTCCAGGGCCTCTGCCGCCAGGGCCCCAGGTGTGGTGGTGATTGGTGCGACGGTGGCCATTTCCAGGGCGGTGATCCCGGCCCATTCCTGGGGTCCGTGGCGCTGGAGGGTGCGACGCAGGTCGCCATCGGTGATCAGGCCGCCCAACTGGCCTCGATCCCTTGAGCCATGCACCCAGGCGGCACCGAGGCTTCCCCGAGAAGGGCTGCCCTCGGTGAGCTTGGCGATCACCTCCGGCAGGCGGGCCTGGGGGTTGAGCGGGCTGAGTTCGGCGGCCGGCACCATCAAATCGGCCACGGTCAGGGTCAGTTGGCGGCCCAGGGCGCCAGCCGGGTGGTTGATGGCGAAATCCTCGGGTGAAATGCCGCAGCGCTCCATCCACACCGCCGCCAGGGCATCGCCGATCGCCATCGCCACGGCCGTGCTGGCCGTGGGGGCGAGATTCAGGGGGCAAACCTCCCTGTCCACAGAGCCATCGAGGGCCACATCACAACCTGCCGCCAGGCTGGAGTTGAGCCGGCCCACCAGGGCAATGCGGCCGGTGCCGCGGCGCTTCAGGTGGGGAAGGATTGCCAGCAGCTCTTCCGTTTCGCCGCTGTTGGAGAGCAGCAGGGCCACGTCGTCGGCAGCCACGATGCCCAGGTCGCCATGGAGGGCGTCGGTGGGATTTAAAAACACCGCCGTTAGGCCGATCGAGCAAAAGGTGGCAGCAATTTTGCGGGCCACGATGCCGCTTTTGCCCACCCCAGTCACCACCAACTTGCCCCGGCGCTCCCGGCAGTTGTTCAAAAGGCTGAGGGCTGCTTCCACCTGGTCACTGTCCAGGCGCTCGGCCGCCGCCGCAATCGCCGCCGCCTCCTCCTCCAAACAGCGGGTCAGGGCAGACAAGTGAAATGGCCGTTGATGGGGCGATTCTCCCACCAGGCTGCCTAGGGCGCGCTTTTCACGCCACGCTGCCAATGCGGGCAGCGCTAGAAAAGCCGAGGGCCCTGAGGTTGGCCAGCACGGCCCCGCTTTGCTCTTTGGGAACCGCAGCCAGCAGTGGGCCGCAGGTTTGGGGATCGATCAGCAGACCGCCAAGGCCGTTAGGGCAGAGCTCAAGTTCGACCTGGCCAGCCAACAGGGAAAGGGCAGCCCCATTGGCGGGGGCCAGGCTGCTGGCGTAGCCCGCCTCGAGCAGGGCCAGGGCCCCAGGTAGGGCCAGGGCCGCCAAGGCATCCCTATCTAGAACCACCTTGAGCCCAGCCGGACTGGCTGCAAGCATCTCGCCCAGGTGACCAAGCAGGCCAAAGCCGGTGACATCCGTGCAGGCCTTGCACCTTCCTGCCGCCAGCACAGCCACGCATTGCGCCTGGTTTTGCTGCATCACCTCCAGGGTCCGGTCGATGGCCTGGGGCGGACAGAGGCGGCTCGGGGCATGGGCCATCTGGGCTGCAAACAACACCCCCGTGCCAATCGCCTTGGCGAGGATCAGGTCGTCGCCGCTACGGAGGGGCCCCTTACCCCAGGCTTCAGCCGCTGATCCATTCACGCTGAGCACCAGGCTCAAGCCGCTGCCATCGCGGCCTTCGAGGGTGTGGCCGCCGATCAGCCCAGCGCCCATCGGCTCGAGCACCGATTGGATGCCGGCCAGGGTTTGGCTGAGCAGCTCTGCCTGCAGCTGCGGTCCAGCCTCCGGCAGGGTCACCACCGCTTGCCCGCTATCCACCCTGGCTCCGCAGGCCCAGAGATCGCTGCAGGCGTGCAGGGTGGTGAGGCGGGCATTCAGCCAGGGGTCGGCCACCAGCGCTGGGAAGCCATCCACGCTTTGCAGCAACAGCTCTCCACAGGCTCCAGTGCCAACCAGGGCGGCGTCCTCAGGGGCCCTATTAATGCCTGAACGCTGCAGGGCCGCTTGGAGCGGTGCGGCGGGCAACTTGGCGGCGCAGCCCCGGCAGGCCATGGCTGGTTGATTACCAGGCTGGTTAGCCGGCTGGTTGGCACCTTGCCCCATGGCTTGGAGGTCTTCAAAGCCGGCCATGAAGCGCCGGTCGATGGCCTCCTTCCAGCGCCAGAGCAGCCGGCTGGGCCCGAAAGCAAAAGGTCCCCAGAGGGCAAGGGCCCGCGGTCTTCCCGTGATGGAGCCCCCATCTCCGACTAGCTGCAGAACCTGCCTTTGGGGCCTCCAGGACTGCAGCGGTTTGCGCTTTGGCTCTGCTATCAGCTGGTTTTGCAGGCTTCGCTCCAGGTTGGCGGCCAGCACCGGCGCAGCCCGCACGGCCCAGACGCCCGAGGCCGGCCTGGGGTGGCTGGCGATTACGCCGCAATCACCGCTGGCGAATAGGCCGCCATGGCCCAGCACCTGCAGGCTGGTTTCCGTGAGTACCCGCCCTGAGCCGTCGGTGGGCAGGCCTGATTCAGCCAGCCAAGCTGGGGACTGGCTGCCGGTGCAGAGCAGGTTTTGATCGGCGCTGCCATTTGCGGTCAGATCAGGGCAGGCCGCGTTGGTTGGCCCTGGAACCGTGAGGGGAATGGCGGCTTGTTGGAGTAGCTGGCGGCCGCGGCGGTTGGCGGCTTTTGAGCCCAGCCT
>NZ_JAGQBV010000035.1:0-26362 GCF_024345815.1 Cyanobium sp. HWJ4-Hawea
TCTTCCAGCAGCAATTTGGGATCTACAGCTGCCTGATGGAGCAGCTCCCTCAGCGACTGTTCCAGGGAAATCCCACGCAACTTGGCCTGTCGCCGTAGGCGCGCCACATCTTGATCTTCAAGTTGGCGGATTAGCACCTGGGCCATTGTTGTCTTCTGATATCACCAATGATAGCTCGGCTGTTTCGGGCTTCTGGGAAAGGTGGCGCGGCCACCAGCGTCGCCGCACCCAGAGCAGCAACCCGAGGCCAATCCAGCCAATTAGGCCCCCAATTGGGTTGATGTCGGCTCCGCCTGGGCCCACCCACCAACCGGGGGCCGCCGGCGAAATCTGCAGCAGGCCCTTTTGCGCTAAAAACCATCCCCCCACCAGCCAACCGTGCAGCCCGATCGATCCCCAGAGGGCGCCGTCGTCGGCCCGGCGCTGCAGGGCCAGGGCCAGCCCCAGCAGGGTTAGGCCGCCCAAAAGGCCAATGGCCTCCAATCCCGGCGCCCGATACCAGGGATGGAGCAGGGCAAAGATGGCCGCTTGCAGCCAAAGTGCCCTATTGGGGCCTAGCTCCAATTCCAATTCTCCCCAAAGCCAGCCGCGAAATAGCAGCTCCTCGGCAAAGCCCACCCCGAGCATCAGGGCGATGGCATTGAGGAGCAGAGCTGTGTTTAGCTCCCCAAGCCAGCGGGCCTGGCCGGCTAAAACCAAAACCAAAACCACCAACGCCAGTAGAAATAGGCCCTTTAGGGCTCCCCGCAGCCAGGCCTTGGCCGCCAGGTGAATCGGCATGGCCAGGCCCAGACCCTGCCAGGGATGCTCGGCCCCCCAAACCCTGCGAAGCCTGATGGGCAGGCTGATCAGCAGCAGGGCCAGCGAAAGCACCAGGCCCGCTAAATCGACTTGGTCTGGTCTCCAGTGGGGAAATAAAAGGGCACAGGGCCTGGCCCCTAGCCAACCCAACCCGTACAAAACGGGCACGTAAAGCAAGGTGCCCGGCCACTTCGGCCCATTGGCGGCCAAAGGGGCCATCAGCTCTCTGGTTCGAGGCTGCTGCTGAGCCCCTTTGCCTTGAGGGTTTCGCAATAGAACTCCGCTGGCTCCAGGTCGCAGACGATCACTAAGCCCACCCCGGTGTTGTGGGCCTCCAGCATTACGGCGATGGCGTCTTGCTCACTTAGGGATGGAACCACCTGCCGCAGGGTTCCCACCACGTATTCCATGGAATTCACGGGATCGTTGTGGAGCAGCACCTTGTAGCGGGGGGAAGGCTTGCGCACTCGCTCAGGGGCCTTCTCCATTACGGCTGCGCCGCCAGGATTGCTTTGGGTTGCCCAGGTCATAAGGCCCATTACAGCGAACGGATGCGGCGCATTGCCTCTTCCACATTGGCGCGGCTGTTAAAGGCTGACAGACGGAAGTAGCCCTCGCCGGCCGCCCCAAAGCCACTGCCCGGGGTGCCGACCACGTGGGCCTTGCCCAGGAGGTGGTCAAAGAAGCCCCAGGAGTCGATCCCCGTAGGCGTTTTCAGCCACACGTAGGGGGCCTGCTGACCGCCATGGACCTCCAGGCCCGCCGCAGATAGTTCGCGGCGAATAATTGTGGCGTTTGCCATGTAAAAAGCGATCAGAGCCTGCACCTGGGCCCGCCCTGCCGGGGCATAGACCGCCTCGGCGCCGCGCTGCACGATGTAGCTCACGCCGTTGAACTTGGTGCACTGACGCCGGTTCCACAGGCTCCATAGCTCCACCTTCTCGCCATTGGCGGCCGTGCCCATCAGGCCCCGGGGCACCACCGTGAGGGCACAGCGGGTGCCCGTGAAGCCCGCGTTCTTGGAAAACGAGCGGAATTCGATCGCGCAATCGCGGGCGCCCTCGATCTCGTAGATCGAGTGGGGCAGCGAGGGGTCCTGGATGAAGGCCTCGTAGGCGGCGTCGAACAGGATCAGGGCGTTGTTGGCCAGGGCGTAGTCGACCCATTGCTTTAGCTGCTCCCTGGTGGCGACGGCCCCGGTGGGGTTGTTGGGGAAGCAGAGGTAGATCAGGTCCACCTTGCCCTCGGGCAGGGGGGCGCAGAAGCCGTTGGTGGCGGTAATGGGCAGGTAGGTGAGGCCGCCGTATTGGCCGGCCTCGTCGGCATCACCGGTGCGCCCTGCCATCACGTTGCTATCCACATAAACCGGATAAACCGGATCAGTGACAGCGATTCGATTGCCTTCTCCCAGGATGTCGAGGATGTTGCTGCTGTCGCACTTGGAGCCATCGGAAACGAAGATTTCCTCCGGATTCACCTGGCAGCCTCGGGCTTGGAAATCGTTTTTGGCAATCGCCTCCCTTAGCCATAGGTAGCCCTGTTCTGGGCCGTAGCCGTGGAAGCCCTCGCGGGTACCCATTTCGTCGATGGCCGCTTTCATCGCTTCGCGGCAGGCCTCGGGGAGGGGTTCGGTGACATCGCCAATGCCCAGGCGGATGATCGGCGCTTCCGGGTGGGCTTCGCTGAAGGCCTTTACCCGCCTGGCGATTTCAGGGAATAGGTAGCCCGCCTTGAGCTTGAGGTAATTGCCGTTTACTTGAACCATGTCAACGCCGCCGAAGGCAGCGACCAAAACTGTTGGAGCCATTTTCCTATGGCGCGATCCCAACCCCTCCATACGATCAGGAACAGGCCTGAGCAGCAGCTGCCGTGACCCTCGCTGAAGCTCCGATTGATTTCGAGGCCCTGATTGATCTGGGCATCAGTAAGCCGGCCCGCTATTTGGGCAATGAGTTGGGGGTCAAACCCCGCGACTGGCAGGCCGCCTGGGCGGCGGACGGGGTGCGCTGGGCCCTCACCTACCCCGAGGTCTACGAGGTGGGGGCCAGCAACCTGGGCCATGTGATCCTCTATTCGATCCTCAACGCCGTGCCAGGCCAGTTGTGCGATCGGGCCTATTTGCCGGCGGCGGATCTGTCGGCGCGGCTGCGGGAAAGGGGCCAAGCCCTATTTGGTGTGGAAAGTCGCAGACCCCTAACCGCCTTCGACATCCTTGGTTTCAGCCTCAGCTACGAGCTCGGCGGCACCAACATTTTGGAAATGTTGGATTTGGCCCAGGTACCGATTC
Source organism: Cyanobium sp. HWJ4-Hawea (assembly GCF_024345815.1). Lineage (NCBI taxonomy): Bacteria > Bacillati > Cyanobacteriota > Cyanophyceae > Synechococcales > Prochlorococcaceae > Cyanobium > Cyanobium sp. HWJ4-Hawea. The sequence goes on from NZ_JAGQBV010000035.1 coordinate 3,089, forward strand.
GGGCCGTCGATCGCGGTGACCTGCCCCTCAACGATCCTGAATCGCCACCGTTGATCTTCGCCGGGGGGCCCACCGCCACCAGTAACCCCGAGCCCTTTGCCGCCTTTTTTGATTTCATCGCCCTGGGCGATGGCGAAGAGCTGTTGCCGGAAATTGGGCTGGTGGTGGCCGAGGGCAAGGCGACTGGGCTAAGCCGCAGCGCCCTGTTGCGGGATTTGGCCCAGGTGCCAGGGGTCTATGTGCCCTCCCTCTACGGCCCTGGCGCCGATGGGATTGGCATCGAGCCCCTGGCTGGGCTTGTGCCAAGTCCGCCCAGGCGGGTTTTGCGGCGAACGGCCACGCCGATGCCCCACTACGCCATGGGCTTGGTGCCCCACATCGAAACGGTGCACGACCGGCTGACCATCGAGATTCGCCGGGGGTGCACCAGGGGGTGTCGCTTTTGCCAGCCAGGCATGCTCACCCGCCCAGCCCGCGATGTGGAGCCGGAGGCGGTGATCGAGGCGGTGGAGGAGGGCATGCGCCAAACCGGCTACTCAGATTTCTCCCTGCTCTCCTTGAGCTGTTCGGATTATTTGGCCCTGCCGGCGGTGGGGGTAGAGCTGCGCAACCGTCTTGCCGACAAAAATGTGAGCCTCACCCTGCCTAGCCAGCGGGTGGATCGTTTTGACCAAAACATTGCCCACATCCTTGGGGGTACCCGCAAGGCCGGACTCACCTTTGCCCCTGAGGCCGGCACCCAGCGCCTGCGCGACATTGTCAACAAGGGGCTTACGGATGCGGAGCTCTTGCGCGGTGTTCGCACCGCCATGGAAAACGGTTACCGCAGACTGAAGCTCTATTTCATGGTTGGCCTGCCGGGTGAAAGCGATGCCGATGTGCTCGGTATTGCCCACACCTGCAGGGAGTTGCAGCGGCAGTGTCTTGATTTGGGCCGACTGGAACTGAATCTCACGATTAGCAATTTCACGCCCAAGCCCCATACCCCTTTCCAGTGGCACAGCGTCAGCACGGTGGAATTTCGGCGTCGCCAGGAGTTGTTGCGCCAGGCCCTGCGCCAGTTGAGGGGGTTGAAAACCAATTTCACCGATGTGCGCCTTTCGGCGGTGGAAGATTTTGTGGGCCGCGGCGACCGCCGCCTGGCGTCGGTGATAGAGGCGGCCTGGCGTGCAGGGGCCGGCCTGGATGCCTGGTTTGAATCGGCGGATCGCAGCTACGGGGCCTGGACCGCGGCGATTACGGAGGCGGGCCTGGAGGGCCGTTACCGGTCCATGGAAATGGGTGCCTGGAGTGCGGCCGAGGCCCTGGGCAGCGACGATCTCGACTCCTTTTGCCGGCAGAGCCTGCCCTGGGATCACATCGATTCGGGAGTCGACAAGCGCTGGCTGGCGGAAGATCTCAAGAGGGCCCTGGCTGAAGCGGTGGTGCCCGACTGCTCCTTTGAAGGCTGCAGCAGCTGTGGGGTCTGTGGACCGGAGCTCGGACACAACGTGGTGATCCCGCCGCCGCCGGTGCCGGCCCAGCTGCCCCAGCGCGCCCCCGCCAGTGGGCGGATTAGCCGCCTGCGGATGGGCTTCAGCAAAACGGGATCGCTGGCCCTGATTAGCCATCTCGACCCCCTGCGGCTGCTGGAGCGGGCCCTGCGCCGCAGCGCACTTCCGGTCAGTTTCAGTGCCGGTTTCCATCCCTTGCCCCGCCTGCAGTTGGCCTTGGCCCTGCCCCTCGGTGTGGAGGGCACCGGTGAGTGGCTCGACTTGGAGTTTGTGGAGCCGGTTGATCCGGCCCAGGTGCGCAGCCAGCTCCAGGGCGAACTGCCCCTGGAATTTCAGTTGCTATCGGCTTGGGCCGTGCCCGTATTTGGCCCCAGCCTTTCCCAGGAGCTTGAAGCGGCCCGCTGGCAAATGGCTTTTAAGCCGGCACCAGGCATGGAACTCCCCGATCAGCAGGCCTGGCAGCAGGCAATCGCCGCATTGTTGGCCGCCGAATCCCTGCCCTGGAGCGACACCGATAAGAAGGGTCGTCCCCGGCAACGGGATTGCCGCCCTGCCCTGGTTTCCCTCGGGCTGGTCGCTGGTGCTGCGGCAACCCTGGAGTTCCAGGCGGCCATTGATCCATCTGGCCGGAGCCTGAGGCCCGAGCAGCTGCAGTTTTGGCTAGCCCAGGAGCTGGGCCAGCCGCTGCAACTGGCCAGGATGCGGCGCCAAGAATTGCTTCTAAAGCCCGTGCTAACTTCACAGGAAGGCGAGAAGGCCATTGCCTTCTAGTTTTCCGTGGCATTCAATGCCATGCCCAAAGCTTTCCCCAATCCGCTGATTCGCCGCCAGGTTTGCTGGTAGGTACACAGCGGGGTTCAATCTGGAACTACTCAGGTTCGATCCCCAAGGATTCGCCCCAATGGTTGTTGAGTTTTAGTTATATCTGTTCGCCCCAAAAAGCGAAGTCGGTCCCAGGCGGATACTCAGCAGCGTTGATTTTTTTAGTCTTAAAGCCCCTTCTGGATTAGGGCTTTTTAAGTTTTTGACCATTTCTAATAACCTCCAAATTTTTGGCTGAGCCCCCTTGGGCCCACCCTTTCCCTATGCCTCAGCAGATCGTCATCGCCGAGCAACTGCGTATTGCCGCTGTTTTTAACGATGAGCGTGTGGATGAATTGATAGTCGCCCAAGGCCTCTATCAAATTGGTGATGTTTACCTTGGCACTATCGAAAACGTGCTGCCAGGTATTGATGCTGCTTTCGTCAATATTGGCGAAAGTGAAAAAAATGGCTTTATCCATGTCACAGATTTGGGTCCCCTTAGGCTCAGGAAAGGAGTGGCAGGTATTACCGAATTGCTGGAGCCTCGCCAGAAGGTGCTGGTCCAGGTAATGAAGGAGCCCACGGGCACAAAGGGTCCCCGTCTCACCGGCAACCTTTCTCTTCCCGGGCGTTTTTTGGTGCTCCAGCCCCATTGCCAGGGTGTCAATATTTCCCGCCGTATTAATGGCGAAAATGAGCGCAACCGTCTGCGGGCCCTGGGTGTATTGATCAAGCCCCCAGGGGCCGGTTTGTTGATCCGCACCGAGGCCGAAGGCATCAGTGAAGAGCTGTTAATCGACGACCTGGAAAATCTGCTGCGCCAGTGGGAAGGGATCCAGGCAGCAGCTGAAACGGCTTCCCCTCCCGTCTTGCTTAACCGCGACGAAGACTTCATCCATCGGGTACTTCGGGACCACTCCAGCCCCGAGGTGGTGAGGGTTGTGGTCGATAGCGCCGATGCGGTGGCCCGCGTTCAGGCCTTCCTGGGCCCCGACCAGGCCGACGTGCAGGTCGTCCATCACAGTGAATCCAACGAAATCCTCGAGCATTTCCGGGTTGATGCGGCGATCCGCGATGCCCTCAAGCCCCGAGTTGATCTGCCATCCGGCGGCTACGTGATCATTGAGCCCACCGAGGCGCTCACGGTCATTGACGTCAACTCGGGCTCCTTTACCCGTTCCGCCAATGCCCGGGAGACCGTGCTTTGGACCAACTGTGAAGCGGCCGTCGAAATTGCCCGCCAGCTCAAGCTGCGCAACATCGGTGGAGTGGTGATCGTCGATTTCATCGACATGGAATCGCGGCGCGACCAGCTCCAGTTGCTGGAACATTTCACCCAGGCAGTACGCAACGATGGCTCCAGGCCCCAGATCGCCCAACTCACCGAGCTGGGTTTGGTTGAGCTCACCCGCAAGCGCCAGGGCCAAAACATCTATGAGCTGTTTGCTAGGGCTTGCCCCAGCTGCGGTGGCCTGGGCCATGTGGCCGTTCTGCCGGGCAAGGACACCCTCCAGCCCCTGGCCACCCTGACTGGCTTGGTGCGTTCGGTGGCCTCAGCCCGCTCCGAAGTGCTTTCACCCGTCGCCAGCGATGGAAGTGCTTCTGGCCGCCGTCGCCGTGGTGGCCGTGGTGGTCGTGGAGCCAGCGATGGCTCCGAAAGCTTTGGCGGTTATGCCCCTGAGGCTTCCAGCTTTGGTACCAGCGCTGAACTGACTGGCTCCCTGAGTGCCGCCAGTGAGCCGACCACCTCCCGCCGCCATGACCCGGATTTGGTGGCCGTGACCATGGATGCGGAGCAAGAACTGGTCTATGGCTGGATGGGGTTGAGTCCGGCATTGCTGCTAGACGCTCAGCCCCCCAGCGAAAATCTGATGGTGCGGGTGGTGCGACCCGGGGAGGATGCGGAGGCGGTGCTTGAGGAGGCCCGTCAACAATTGGCCTCATCCGGTGGCCGTAGGCGCCGCGGCCGCGGCAATCGCGGCACGCCAGGTGAATCTTCCGGAGAATCGGCCGGGGACCAGGCTGGCGATAACGCTGGCGACAGGGCCTATGGCTCCGATGATTCGGCCATGGCTGAGCAGTTTGTGGCGGTGCCGGTCGAGATCACGCCCCTACCTGTCCAAACGGAGCCTGAAACCGTGATCACCGTCTCGGTGCCCACCGCCGCAAGCCGGAGCCGATCCCGCACCCGCAGTTCCGCAACTACTGAGGCATCCGCAAAAACAGAAACCGCCCCAACAACTGAGGCAGCCCCCGCCCAGGACCCTGACCTAGACGAAGCCGGCGAACCCCGCCGCCGCCGCCGCCGCTCCTCAGCCGCCACCTAGCTGGTGGCTGAGAGCCAGCCCCATGGCCCCCAAGTCTCCAGCTGATCCTTGGCAGGGCCTTGATCCCGCCCTTTGCGCGGGGGTTGATGAGGTGGGTCGAGGTTGTGTGTTTGGCCCTGTGTTTGCTGGAGCGGTGGTTTTGCCTCGGGCAGCCCTGGGGCCCCTCCAGGCCGCTGGTCTGACCGACAGCAAGAAACTTTCTGCCCGTAAACGGGCCGCCCTAGTGCCCCAGATCCAGGGCAGGGCCTTGGCTTGGGCCCTGGGCCAGGCCTCAGCGGCTGAGATCGATCGGGTCGGTATCCGCCTGGCAACGGAGCGGGCCATGCACCGGGCCCTGCAAAAACTGCCGGGCCCGCCCCAGCTGTTGCTGGTCGATGGAGTGCTGCCCCTGCGGGGTTGGTTGGGACGGCAGAACACCCTGGTGTCTGGTGATCGGTTGTGTTTGGCCATAGCGGCAGCCAGCGTGCTGGCCAAGCAGGCCCGCGATGCCCTGTTAATGGAGCTGGATGAGAGCTACCCGGGCTATGGGTTGGGTCGGCATGTTGGCTATGGCACAGCCCAGCACCGCAGCGCCATCGCTGATCTGGGGCCGACACCACTGCATAGGCGCAGTTTCCTGCGCAATTGGCTGAGCCCCTAGCCGGCTGGTCCCTGCTCCTGGCACCACTGGCGAAAATCGGCCAGAAGCTGCTGGCCCACCCGGTTTTTGATGCCCAGAAGAATGCCTCCCAGCAGCGACTGGCCCGTGGCTTCGAGCACTTTGGCCGGAATTAATTTCAGTAGGGCTGGCTGGCTCACTTGGACCGCCAGGGTGGCTTCGCCCTCCAGGCCCAGTTCCCCCGCCCGCAAAGAGGAGTGCAGGGTGAGCTTGAAGTCGTCCACGAGCCCCAGCCCCTCCAGTTCGCAATCAAGGGCCTCTAGTTCCAGCTCACCTGGGCTGCTGGTGGTGCGCAGTTCCACCACGGGGTGAATCTGTAGGTGAAAAAGCTGCAGATGGGTCACGCAATAGCGGTAGCGCCCCGGGGCCAGGCGCTCCAATTGGGACGGATCGAGTAAGGCCTTAACCACCCGCTCTTCCTGGGTCAAATAGCCAGATAGGAGCTCGGCCCCATGGCTCACGCCAAGTTGCAGTTGCTGACTGGCGCTGAAGGCCAGGGGCATGCCTAGCTTGCTGACGCGGCATGATCCTATCGGCCTTCCTCCAGCGCGATATTCCGCCCTGGTCTTCCATGCGCATTGCCTATCTCGGCCCGGTGGGCACCTATGGCGAACAGGCGGCGCGGCAGTTGGCCCAGCTTGAGGACCTGGCTGAACCAATCTTGCTACCCCAAATTGGCATTAGGGCCGTGGTAGAGGCCCTGGCCTCCGGCCGAACTGATGCGGCGGTGGTCCCGGTGGAGAACTCGGTGGAAGGGGGCGTAACCGCCTGTCTTGATGCCCTTTGGGAACACTCGGATCTGGCCATTGCCCGGGCCCTGGTGCTGCCGATTCGCCATGCCCTGCTCGGCAGTGGTCCGCTGGAGGGGATTAGTGAGGTGCTCTCCCATCCCCAGGCCCTGGCGCAATGCAGTCAGTGGCTGGATGACCACTTGCCCCAGGCTTTGCAGTTGCCCACCAGCTCAACAGCAGATGCGGCCCGCATGGTGGCGGGCAGTCGTTTTCGGGCCGCGATTGCTTCGCAACAGGCCGGCCTTGAGCATGGCTTGGAGGAATTGGCATTCCCCATCAATGATGTGGCCGGTAACTGCACCCGTTTTTTGCTTTTGCGGCGCGGCGAGCGCTCCTGTGAAGGTCCGGTTGCCAGCCTGGCCTTTTCCCTCCATTCCAACCAGCCCGGTGCGCTGCTGGAAGCCCTGGGCTGCTTTGCCCATCGCGCCCTCAACATGAGCCGGATCGAATCGAGGCCTTCGAAGCGGGAAATGGGGGAATACATCTTCTTTGTGGACCTCGAATTGCCCGAGGGCCCAGGGCCTTTGGCTGAGGTTTTGATCGAATTGCAACCCCTGTGCGAACACCTGGCGATGTTTGGGGCCTACCCCCTCACCAACCTGGCGGTAAGCCAGAGCTAGGGAGATTCGGATGGCTTGACGCCTCTGAATACCCCAAATTGCATCAGGCCGGTGGCAAAGGCCCAGTGCATTAGCAGGATCGTGGGGGTTTCCCTGAGACCCTGGAGCAGGGCTTTGGGGCCGAGCCCCAGAATTGCCATGGGCCGGCGTGCTCCTTCCACAATCGAATCGATCCAGGAGGGCAGGGTGGCCTTACTCCAGTCGTCGCTTTGCACAGTGAATCCTGGGGTTCCACTGCCGCCGCCCCACTTGCTTCCCTCGAAGTTGGCTTTGAGGCCCGCAATGCTGGCGAATTCCGGATGGGCCCACTGTTCGAGCAGTTGGCGCATCACCCAGCGCTCGCGGCGGTCCATCGGGCCGTCGCTGGGATCGCGGCGGTTCCAATCTGCAATAGCCACCAGACCACCAGGCTTTAGTACCCGCAATAATTCATCGGCGTAAAGCTGTTTATCGGGCATGTGGGGGCATGCCTCCACGCTCCATACGGCATCAAAACTGGCAGGTTCTAGGGCAAGGGCAAGGGCGTCCATCACGGCAAAGCGGCAGCTCAAGGAGGCAGGCGTTAACTCCTGGGCCCTTTGGATTTGCAGGGGGCTGATGCTGATGCCAAGCACCTCAAAGCCGTAGTCGCGGGCCAGGATCCTGGCGCTGCCCCCAATGCCACAGCCCACATCGAGAACCCTGGTGCCTGCGGGCAGTTGGCTAAGGCCACTCCACTGGACCAGCTCATGGACAAAGGCTTGCTTCGCTAAACGGAAGTCTTCCCCCCACCAGTGGCCGCTTTTGTAGTAGCCAAGATGGATGTGTTCCCCCCAGAGCCGCTCCAGCAGTTGATCGCTGGTCCAGCGGTCATAGGCGGAGGCCACGCTGCTGGCATCGGTGTAGCGCCTTTGGGGCCAGCTGATCCTGGGCATTACTGGGGTTGGAAGGTGTCTTTCAGGACCGTGCGCGCGGCCAGTTGCTTTCTGGTGTGATCCAGCATTTCGTATTCCTGGCGCAGGCGCTGGGCCGTGTTGGTGATTTCCAGCAGGGCCTGCTGGTGGTCAGCCACGGGGCCGCCCAGGTGGGAGCCAATCCAAAAGGAGAGCTCCCTGGGTAGATCGGGCAAATCGCTGGGAAGGGCAGTCGGTTTGCCGACCAACTTGCCGGTCAGTTCCACCACGTCCTTGAGGGCCTGGCTTACCTCGCTGGCCAGGGTTTCCAGTTCGCTGGGGCTGCTGTCGGGTTCGTCCTCAATCCAGCTGACCATTGCCACCCGGAAGGGGGCTTCTCGAACGATTTCCAGCACCCGAAAACGTTGTTGGCCCATGGTGACGATGTTGCTGCGGTCATCGTCCTGGGTCTGACAGTGCAGGATTTCGGCGCAACAGCCCACCTTGGCCAGTTCCTGCTCCTGGGGATCCCAACGCACTACCCCGAAACGGCGATCTTCCGCCATCACGGTTTGCAGCAGCATCCGGTAGCGCGGCTCAAAAATGTGCAGGGGCAGCACTTCCTGGGGGAAGAGCACCACATCTGGCAGTGGAAACAAGGGCAACTCCCTGACGGCCAAATCGCCCATGACTTCTCGGGGAGTGCCTTCTAATCCTAGAAAAAAAGCCCCGCCATCGCCGTTGAAGCGTGGGGAGGCTTAGGAATAGTGCGCTTTCTGAAATTTTTCGCCTTACAGCTTGACTTCGATGTCTACGCCACTGGGCAGATCCAGCTTCATCAGGGCATCAATCGTCTTGGCCGATGGGCTGTAGATGTCGATGATGCGGCGATGGGTACGGGTCTCGAAATGCTCCCGGGAATCCTTGTCCACGTGGGGTGAACGCAGGACGCAATAGATCTTGCGCTTGGTGGGTAGGGGAATCGGGCCGATAGCCGTGGCAGCGGTGTGGTCGGCGGTTTCAATGATTTTGTCGCAGGACAGATCCAGCATCCGGCGATCAAACGCCTTCAGGCGGATGCGGATTTTCTGCTGGGTGATGGCTGTGGACATGGGGGTTGATATGAAAAGTTCGGCAAAACCTGGCCGAGGTCAGTTGGATTGTCGAGGTGCGAGGTGATGGAGGATTTAATCCTCCACCACCTCAGAATAGATCAAGGCCTGAGCCCGATCTGGATCACTCGAGGATCTTGGAAACCACGCCCGCACCGATGGTGCGGCCGCCTTCGCGAATGGCGAAGCGCATACCTTGCTCGATGGCAACCGGGCAGATCAGCTCCCCGGTCATCTTGATGCGGTCACCGGGCATCACCATTTCAACGTTGGCGCCATCGTCGGAGGTGAAGGCGGTGATTTGGCCGGTCACATCCGTGGTGCGGATGTAGAACTGCGGGCGGTAGCCGGCAAAGAAGGGGGTGTGGCGGCCGCCTTCCTCCTTCTTCAGCACATAGACCTCACCCTCGAACTTGGTGTGGGGCTTGATGGAATTGGGCTTCACCAGCACCATGCCGCGCTCGATGTCCTCTTTCTGGATGCCGCGGAGCAGGAGACCTGCGTTGTCGCCAGCCATGCCTTCTTCAAGCTGCTTGCGGAACATTTCCACGCCGGTGACGGTGGTTTCGCGGACGTCCTTGATGCCAACGATCTGGACGGTTTCGCCCACTTTCACCTTTCCGCGCTCGATACGGCCAGTGGCCACGGTGCCACGACCGGTGATCGAAAAGACGTCCTCAATCGCCATCAGGAATGGCTTGTCGATTTCGCGCTCGGGCTCGGGGATCGACTCGTCGACGGCGGCCATCAGCTCGTCGATTTTGGCTTCCCAATCGGCGTCGCCCTCGAGGGCCTTCAGGCCGGAAACCTGAATAACGGGGATGTCGTCACCAGGGAACTGGTAACTGGTGAGCAGTTCACGCACTTCCAGTTCAACGAGCTCGAGGATTTCCTCGTCGTCGACCATGTCGCACTTGTTGAGGGCAACCACCAGGGCGGGCACGCCCACCTGTTTTGCGAGCAGGATGTGCTCCTTGGTTTGGGCCATGGGGCCGTCGGTTGCGGCCACCACCAGGATCGCGCCGTCCATCTGGGCGGCACCGGTGATCATGTTTTTCACATAGTCCGCGTGACCAGGGCAGTCGACGTGGGCGTAGTGACGCTTTTCGGTTTCGTATTCGACGTGGGCGGTGTTGATGGTGATACCGCGCTCACGCTCCTCTGGAGCTCCGTCGATTTGGTCGTAGGCCTGGGCCTTCGCCATACCCTTCTTGGCCAGCACGTTCGTGATGGCGGCGGTCAGGGTGGTTTTGCCGTGGTCAACGTGGCCGATGGTGCCGATGTTGACGTGGGGTTTGTTCCTCTCGAACTTCTCGCGTGCCATGAGTAAAAAGAATCGGGGTTTGGTTGGGTAGGGGAAAGATCAGGAATTAATTGCCCTGATTCTTAGAAATGATGGCTTCAGCGACGTTGCGAGGAACTTCCTCATAGTGGCTGAATTCCATCGAGAAAATACCCCGACCCTGGGTCATGGATCGGAGCTGGGTGGCATAGCCGAACATTTCGGCCAGGGGCACTTTGGTCTGGACCTTGGACTGACCATTTTCAATGGACTGCCCCTCGACCTGACCGCGACGGGAGGAGAGGTCGCCGATGACCGAACCGAGGAAATCCTCGGGGATCTCGACCTCCACCTTCATCATTGGTTCTAAAAGTACAGGATTGCACTTTTTGACCCCATCTTTGAAGGCCATGGAGCCGGCGATTTTGAACGCCATCTCCGAGGAGTCGACGTCGTGATAAGAGCCGTCGACCATTGTGACCCTGATGTCGATCATCGGGAAACCGGCGATCACACCGGATTGGCAGGTCTCCTTCATGCCGTTTTCGGCAGGACCGATGTACTCCTTGGGGACGATGCCGCCAACGATTTTGTTGACGAATTCGAAGCCCGTGCCGGGTTCGCCGGGTTCCATTTCGATCACCACGTGGCCGTATTGGCCCTTGCCACCGGTTTGGCGGGCAAATTTGCCCTCGCCCTTGGCCTTGCCGCGAATGGTTTCGCGGTAGGAGACCTGGGGAGCACCGATGTTGGCCTCCACCTTGAACTCGCGCAGCATGCGATCCACCAGGATTTCCAGGTGGAGTTCGCCCATGCCGGCGATCACGGTTTGGCTGGTTTCCGGGTCAGTGCTGACACGGAAGGTGGGGTCTTCTTCAGACAGGGATTGGAGGGCCTTGGAAAGCTTTTCCATGTCACCCTTGGTTTTGGGCTCCACGGCCACCGAGATCACGGGCTCGGGAATGAAGAGCGATTCGAGGATGATCGGATCGTTTTCCACGCAGAGGGTGTCGCCCGTGGTGGTGTCCTTGAGGCCCAGCACTGCTCCAAGGTCGCCGGCCCGCAGTTCGTCGACCTCTTCGCGGTCGTCTGCCTTGAGCAGGATCAGGCGGGAGATGCGCTCCTTCTTGTCCTTGGTGGAATTGAGCACATAGCTGCCCTTTTGCAGGACCCCTGAGTACATGCGCACAAAGGTGAGCTTGCCGTAGGGATCGGCCATCACCTTGAAGGCAAGGGCGCTGAAGGGGGCGCTGTCGTCGCAGGGACGGTTCGACTCGGTGCCATCGGGCAGCAGGCCGGTGATTGGGGGCACATCCACGGGGGCAGGCAGGTAGTCGACGACGGCGTCGAGCACCAGCTGTACGCCCTTGTTTTTGAAGGCGGAGCCGCAAAGCATTGGCACCAAGCCGTGCTTGACCACCCCGGTGCGAATGCCCTTCATCAGCTGCTCTTCAGTGAGCTCGCCGTTTTCCAGGAAGTCGTCTAGGAGGGTTTCATCGGTTTCAGCCACCGACTCCATCAGCTTCATCCGCCATTTATCGGCCTCGGCCTTCATGTCCGCGGGCACTTCCTGCTCGATGATGTCGGTGCCCAGGTCGTTTGTGTAGACAATCGCCTTGTTGCGCACAAGGTCGATGATTCCCTTCAGCTCGCCTTCGGCGCCAATGGGCAGCTGGATGGGGGCAGCAGTGGCCTTGAGGCGATCCTTGATCTGTTCGTAAACCTTGAGGAAATTGGCTCCAGTGCGGTCCATCTTGTTGACGAACACGATCCGGGGCACGTTATAGCGATCGGCCTGGCGCCAGACGGTTTCGGACTGGGGCTGGACGCCTCCAACCGCGCAAAAAACGGCGACAACCCCGTCGAGGACGCGCATGGAGCGCTCCACCTCGATGGTGAAGTCAACGTGGCCGGGAGTATCAATGATGTTGATGCGGTTGTCTTTCCAGCTGGTGGAAATTGCCGCAGCAGTGATGGTGATGCCGCGCTCACGCTCCTGCTCCATCCAGTCGGTCACCGCGGCGCCGTCGTGGACCTCGCCCATCTTGTGGACCACACCCGAATAGAACAGGATCCGTTCGGTGGTGGTGGTTTTGCCTGCGTCAATATGGGCTGCGATACCGATATTTCTGACGCGGTCCAGGGGAAAGGCGCGGGCCACGGGATTTGGTCTCCGAAGGGTCTAAAAGAAGGTTGTTGGCAATGGCCAGACGGAATCTGGCCAGTTACTCAGTAGCGGTAGTGGGCAAAAGCCTTGTTGGCTTCAGCCATCTTGTGGGTTTCTTCGCGCTTGCGAACGGCACTGCCGGCCTCGTTGGCCGCATCCATCAATTCGCCAGCCAGCTTTTGAGCCATGCTGCGGCCATTGCGGGAGCGGGAAAAGTTAACCAGCCAGCGCAGGGCCATGGCGGTGCCCCTCTCCTGACGAACTTCCATCGGCACTTGGTAGGTGGCACCACCAACCCGACGGGCGCGCACTTCCACCAGGGGAGTGGCATTGCGCACGGCAGTTTCGAAAAGCTCCAGCGGATCGTTGCCGGTGCGGTCATTGATCAGCGAGAACGCATCCGAAAGGATCCGTTGGGCCGTTGATTTTTTGCCGTGCTTCATCAGCCGGGCCACGATCATCGAGGCCAGACGACTGTTGAATTGGGGATCGGGAAGAACCGGGCGCTTTTCGGCAGCGTTACGGCGTGACATGGACGTTTAGGGAAATGGGACCAAAAGGGAGGGGAGAAGGTGGGTTCGGGGCAGACATCTACTGATGTCAGCCCGATTACCCATCAATCTTTGGGCGTCTTGGCGCCGTACTTGGAGCGGGACTGACGGCGATCTTTAACCCCTGCCGTATCGAGGGTGCCCCGAATGATGTGGTAACGCACGCCGGGCAGATCCTTGACCCGGCCTCCCCGAATCAGGACAACGGAGTGTTCCTGCAAGTTGTGGCCAATGCCAGGGATGTAGGCGGTGACCTCAAAGCCAGAGGTGAGCCGTACGCGCGCCACCTTGCGGAGGGCCGAGTTGGGCTTTTTCGGGGTGGAGGTGTACACGCGGGTGCACACGCCACGCCGCTCCGGGCATGCGCGGAGAGCGGGAGACTTGGTCTTACGGGTAAGACTCTGGCGCTCTGTACGGATTAGCTGCTGAATAGTGGGCATCGAAGGCCGGTATCTGGTCGGTGAACATTGGGCGGACGACCGACCAATTTCCACAATCCGTCACCTTACTGGGTCGCCTGGCGGCCCGATCCAATCCTGCTAAATGCGCTGCCGCATGGGCAGCACCGCACTCCCTCACCCTGGCGCACCAGAAAGCCGCCACCACTGAGGTCGCCCCGGTAATCGAGGCTAAGGCCGGCGAGCAGGGCGCTCTGCTCTGCCGGGGCGTAAAGCGTGATGCCATCGGCGCGGGCCACGGCCAGCCCCGCCAGGTGACCTGGCCGCAGACGGATGGACCAGCGCTCGCAACTGCCCTCCATCAGATCGAGATGCATCATTCCCGGGGTGCCGGCCACCGCGGCCTGGCGGCCCAGTTCGGCGGCGGCGGCTGCGCTAACCCTCAGGCTCTGGCCCTTCGGCATCGGTGGTGGCCCTCTGCGGTTGGCCTAGGGGGTGGTTTCACCACTCTGCCAGCTACTGGCTGGAGCCGGCTGAGGGCACCAGGCCCAGGCCGTTGTGCACAGCCCCGACCACGCCCCGACCCTTCACTGGCATCGTGCCCCCCATCACCAGGCCAGTGGAGCTGCCCCCATCAAGGTTGAGCGCATCCCTCAGGCCAAGCTCCTGCAGCACCAGGGCCGTTTCACCCAGGCTGGGCCCACTGTCCTGGGTGCCCTCAAGGGTGATCAACCAGAGCTGTTTGCCGTCGCTGCCGATCACGGTGCGGGGGGCTCCCTGGTTGAGGAAGCCGGAGCTGAAGGTTTCGGCACCTCCATTGAGCACGATCCGGCCATCAAGCAGGAGCAGTGGGCCTCCCCCCATTACGAAGGGGGCCTGGCCGAGGTCGTTGCTGGCCCGACTGGTGAGCTTGATGGCGGTGCCCTCAAGCCAGGGCAGTTCGACGCCGCCACGGCCCACCAGCAGGATTTCGCCCCGCCGCAGGGGCACGCCAAATTCGAGTTCGCGGCTGCCGTAGCGCCTTTCCACCACGCCCCTGCTCAGCACCAGGGCGCTTTCTCCGCCGCTTAGGGCCCGGTAGCTGGGCCCCCATTCAGGCCCATAGCGGCTGATCCCCCGCTGCACATAGCCGCTGTTGAGGGCAGCCACTGGCAATCGTTGGCCATCTGCTCCGCTGACCGATTCCTCCAGGGAGAGCCGGCCAAAGCGGGGCAGGCTGCCGGCTTGCCAGGCAGCCACCCCCCGGTTCAGGATCGGGCCAGAAAGCCATTGGCCATCACTCTTGAGGGCCCCCAAGGGCAGTCGCTTGACCCGGTTGAAATAGCCGCCATTGATCGCAACGATGGCTCGCTGGGTGTTGGCCAAGGCCTGCACGGAGCTGAGGCCCTCCATGCCCGAGGGGTTGGTCAATAGACGCAGCTGAACGGGCGCAGTGCGGGGATCGACGCGTACGGCGTTCAAGCGGATCCCCCGGCGCTCCAGACGATCCCAGCTGATTTGTTGGCCCAGCAGCCGCTGCAGCCGGGGATCCAGGCTCCGAGGGGCACTTCCCCCGGCGCTCCCAGCTGTTCCCCCAGCTGTTGCATCGCCGGCCTGGGAAAACTCCAGCACCAGCCGGTAGGGATCCCCGAGGCTGAACAGACGGGCACCATCGGCGCGGCCGGGCCTTAGTTGCAATTGGTTGTCGTTTTGGCTGGCTACCAGGCCCAGGGCCCCCAGCTGGTCCCTTTGTTGCCCACTGCTGTCCAAATCGACCAACCAGGTGCCGTCACTGCGGCCAGCCACGACTGGGCCGGTGAGGTCGAGCACGACCCTGCGCCAGACCCCGCTCTTCGAGCTGCGCACCTGCAGCAGCTGGCTGGGGGGCAGCCGCAACTCCAATACACCGCCCCGGCGGGTCGTTGCCAAACCCACGGCCCGAAACAGGGGCATCGCGTCTACCGCCACTTCGTCGTCGAGGGAGCGTTGCTCGCCAGCTCCCGCCAGCAGGGTTTGGCCGAACCACTCCAGTTCGACACTGCCTTCACTTCTGCGGCGCACCACCCCCAGTTGGCCTTCCAGCACCTCGAGGGGAATCCAAAGGGCCTCCGGTTCGCTGCTGCGGCTGCCAATCCACAGCCAGCGGGCCTCCTGCTGGCGACCCTGAATTACGAGCCGGCGCCCTTCAGCAGTGCCCCTTGCTGGGGCGGGCGTTTCAAGTGGCGTCGGCGGTGGCGGCGGTGGTGGTGGCTGGGGGCTGCCCCAGGGCATGGCCCCAGCCTGGGGGGACCAGGCCAACAGCAAAGGCGCCACCAGCTTGCTGAGCCGGCCAGGTCGTGGCTGATTTAGGCGAACGGACCTCAAAGGGGAGCGGTGGAAGCCCAGTTGGCCGAACGCTAACCCTGGCTAACCAGTAGTTCGAGCTGGGATGCCGATCCCTAGGATTAGAAGCTCTGTTGGTGCAGGAGCCCAAGCGGCTTACTGCAGCACTGATCCCTCAGGACTTCTGCCGCACCATCTGGGTTATGCCTCTAGCTCCCCGTCCCGCTTGGCCCCATTGCGACAGCCCTGCTCCGGCAGCGGTGGCGGGTGAGAAAGATGCCTGTGGCGTGGGGTTTTTGGCCCATTTGCATGGCGAAGCAAGCTATTGGGTTTTGCAGCAGGCCCTGCGCGGCCTTGATTGCATGGAACACCGGGGCGGCTGTGGCGGTGACGCCGATTCCGGTGATGGCGCGGGAGTGCTGTGCGGAATCCCCTGGTCTTTCCTGGAGGCCGTGTGGCCTGCAGCTGCCGCCAGCTCCGGCCAGGAGCGGGGCCTGGGCATGGTGTTTTTGCCTGCCGACGCCGCCAAAAGGCAGGAGGCGATTCAATTTTGTGAAGAGGAAGCGACCAGGCTTGGGCTGAAGAGCTGGGGCTGGCGCGAGGTGCCAGTGGATGGCGCGGTGCTGGGTCCCTTGGCCCGAGCCACCGCCCCGCACATGGGCCAGTGGTTGCTCACCTCTGGGCCTGCCGAGGGCAGTGGCCCAGCAGTGGCGGGAGATGCCCTGGAGGCCCTGCTTTTTCGGCTGCGGCGCCGGGTGGGGGATCGGGCCCGGATGGCCTGGGGCCCCGGACCTGGCGACCTCTACTTCTCCTCCCTGAGCAGCCGCACCGTTGTTTACAAGGGCATGGTGCGTTCGGAGGTCTTGGCCCGCTTCTACGCAGACCTTCGGGACCAACGCTTCGCGGTCAGTTTTGCTGTTTATCACCGCCGTTTCAGCACCAATACCCTGCCCCGTTGGCCCCTAGCCCAGCCGATGCGCCTGCTCGGCCACAACGGCGAGATCAACACCTTGCTGGGCAACCTCAACTGGGCCCGGGCCGCGGAAACTAATCTCGATGCCGTCTGGGGTGATGCCGCCGCCGACCTGAAGCCGGTGGTCAATCCAGCCTTCAGTGATTCGGCCAACCTCGATGCCACCTTGGAATTGTTGGTGCGCAGCGGCCGGCCTATTACCGACAGCTTGCTCACCCTGGTGCCCGAGGCCTTCCGTCAGCAGCCCGAGCTGGAAACCCGCCCGGCCATCCAGGCGATGTATGAATTCAATGCCTGCCTGCAGGAGCCCTGGGATGGCCCTGCCCTGCTGGTATTTGCCGACGGCCGCAGCGTGGGGGCCACCCTTGATCGCAACGGGCTGCGCCCTGCCCGCTACTGCATCACCAGCGATGGCTTCGTGGTGATGGGCTCTGAAACCGGGGTGGTGGAGCTGGAGGAGAGCCGGATCATCGAGAAGGGCCGCCTTGGCCCGGGCCAGATGCTGGCGGTTGATCTGGAAAAGGGTCGATTGCTGCGCAACTGGGAGGTGAAGCAGGAGGCTGCCGATCGCCATCCCTATGGCCAGTGGTTGGAGGCCCATCGGCGCAAGCTCGGGGCCTTGCCCTGGCAGCAGGAGTGCCAACTGGGCGATTTGGAGCTGTTGCGCGAACAGACCGCCTTCGGCTTCAGCTCAGAAGACCTCGACCTGGTGATCGAGGACATGGCCGGTGCGGCTAAGGAGCCCACCTACTGCATGGGTGACGACATTCCACTGGCGGTGCTCTCCGACAAACCCCACCTGCTCTACGACTACTTCAAGCAGCGCTTTGCCCAGGTCACGAACCCGCCCATAGACCCCCTGCGCGAAAAGTTGGTGATGAGCTTGGAGATACATCTGGGCGAGCGGGGCTCCGCGCTCCTGCCAGCTGCTGCTTCAGCGAAGGTGCTCCATCTCGACAGCCCCATCCTCAATGAGGCGGAGCTGGCCGCCATTGGCAACCAGGGCCTGCCCACCCAAGTGGTTTCGACCCTCTTCAGCGTGGTCGAGGGACCCGGGGGCCTGGAGGCTGCCATTCAAAAACTGCGCCAGGGGGCCGAAGCGGCCGTGCGCAATGGCTGTCAAATTTTGGTTTTATCCGACCGGCTCGGCCTTGATGGCCAAAAAGGGGGCATCAATGCCACCACCGCGGCCATGCCGCCGCTTTTGGCCGTGGGCGCCGTCCATCACCACCTGTTGCAGTTGGGCCTGCGGCTCCAGGCATCTCTGGTGGTGGAGACGGCCCAGTGCTGGAGCACCCACCATTTGGCCTGCCTGATTGGCTTTGGCGCCAGTGCGGTATGTCCCTGGCTCACCTGGGAAACCACCCGCCATTGGCTGGCCCATCCCCGAATTCAAAAGCAGATCGAAACTGGCAAGTTGCCGGCGATCAGCCCCGAACAGGCCCAGGCCAATGTCCGTAAGGCCCTGGAAGACGGCCTGCGCAAGATCCTTTCCAAGATCGGCATTTCCCTGCTGGCCAGTTACCACGGCGCCCAGATTTTCGAGGCGATTGGCATCGGTGCAGACCTGATCCAGCTGGCCTTTGCCGGCACCACCAGTCGGGTTGCTGGTTTGAGCCTGGCCGAATTAGCCAGCGAGACGATGGCCTTCCACACCAAGGCCTATCCCGAGCTCAACCGCACCAAGCTTGAATTCATGGGCTTTGTGCAGTACCGCACCGGGGGGGAATATCACCTCAATAGTCCGGAAATGGCTAAGGCCCTCCACGCCGCAGTCAAGGCAGGGCCTGGTTACGACCACTTCGCCACCTACCAGACCCTTCTCGAGCACAGGCCTGTTACGGCCCTGCGGGACTTGCTGCAGCTCAAGCCGGCCCGGGCCCCCCTGCCCCTCGACCAGGTGGAGAGTGTCGAGAGCATCTGTGCACGCTTCTGCACCGGTGGCATGAGCCTGGGCGCCCTATCCCGCGAGGCCCATGAGGTGCTCGCCGTGGCGATGAACCGCATTGGCGGCAAGAGCAATAGCGGCGAAGGCGGCGAGGATCCCGCCCGCTTCAATGTGCTCCAAGACGTTGACGCGGCCGGCCACTCGCCAACCCTGCCCACGATCCAAGGTCTGCGCAACGGCGACACCGCCTGCTCCGCCATCAAGCAGATCGCCTCGGGTCGCTTTGGGGTCACTCCCGAATACCTGCGCAGCGGTAGGCAGCTGGAAATCAAGGTGGCCCAGGGGGCCAAGCCTGGAGAGGGCGGCCAGCTACCTGGCCCCAAGGTTGATCCCTACATCGCCTGGCTCCGCAACAGCAAGGCTGGCGTGGCCCTGATTTCGCCCCCACCCCACCACGACATCTATTCGATTGAGGATCTGGCCCAGCTAATCCACGATCTGCACCAGGTGCACCCGGCCGCCAAGGTGAGCGTCAAATTGGTGGCTGAAATTGGCATTGGCACGATTGCCGCGGGCGTCGCCAAGGCAAATGCCGATGTGATCCAGATCTCTGGCCACGACGGTGGTACGGGCGCTTCCCCCCTCAGCTCGATTAAGCATGCGGGCAGCCCCTGGGAGTTGGGGCTCACCGAAGTTCACCGCTCCCTCTTGGAAAACGGTCTGCGCGATCGGGTGCTGCTGCGGGCAGATGGCGGCCTTAAAACCGGTTGGGATGTGCTGATCGCCGCCTTGCTGGGGGCTGAGGAATACGGCTTCGGCTCCGTGGCGATGATCGCCGAGGGCTGCATCATGGCCAGGGTTTGCCACACCAACAATTGTCCGGTGGGCGTGGCCACCCAAAAAGAAGCCCTGCGCAAGCGTTTTACCGGCTTGCCCGAGCACGTTGTCAATTTCTTCCTGTTCGTGGCTGAGGAGGTGCGGCAGCTGCTCAGCGTCCTGGGGGTGGCCCGCCTCGAGGACCTGATTGGTCGCAGTGAGTTGCTGGAAACCCGCCAGGTTTGCCTCGCTAAAACCCAAGCCCTGGACCTTTCCTGCCTGATCGATCCCATCCCTGCCGCTGCAGATAGGGCCTGGCTGCGCCACGACGCCCAGGCCCACGGCAACGGTCCGATCCTGGAAGACCAACTTCTCGCCGATGACGAACTAGTGGCGGCAATCGAGGGCCACGGCCAGGTGGCCCGCAGCTTGGAGATTGTCAACACCGACCGCAGTGTTGGGGCCAGGGTGTCCGGAGAAATTGCAGCACGCCACGGCAATACGGGCTTCCAGGGCCAGTTGCAGCTCACCTTCAATGGGGCCGCTGGTCAAAGTTTTGGTGCCTTTGTGCTCCAGGGCATGGACGTGCGGCTGGTGGGGGAAGCCAACGACTACGTGGGCAAGGGCATCAACGGTGGCCGGATCACCGTGGTGCCTCCCCCCGGCGTCCAAGACCCCGGCAACCAGGTGATCCTTGGCAATACCTGCCTCTATGGAGCCACCGGTGGGGAGCTGTTTGCCCTGGGCCGTGCTGGAGAACGCTTTGCCGTGCGCAACAGCGGCGTGCGCACCGTGGTGGAGGGCGCTGGCGACCATTGCTGCGAGTACATGACTGGCGGCGTAGTGGTGGTGCTGGGCTCGACTGGCCGCAATGTGGCCGCCGGCATGACCGGTGGGGTTGCCTTCCTGCTCGATGAGGACGGAGGTCTAGCCGGTCGACTCAACCCCGAGATCGTCGCCCTTTGCTACCTCAGCACTCCCCAGCAGGAGGCCTTGCTCAAGCCACTGCTCGAGACCCATTTGGCCTGCACCGGCAGTAGCAAAGCAGCGGCAATCCTGGCCGATTGGACCAGCTGGAGGGGTCGCTTCAAGGTGCTGGTGCCCCCCAGCGAGAAGGCCAATGTGGGCCTGGCAACCCTCGAGACCGTTGCGGCCTAACTCAAACGCCCCTCAGCAACAGCCCTCAGCAACAGCCCTCAGCGGGGATGCTCCCTCATCAGCCGCTGCACCTCGCCGGCGTGATAACTGCTGCGGGTCAGCGGGCTACTCACCACCTGGAGGAAGCCCAGCTCCTGTTCGCCATATAGGCGAAAAGCCTCAAATTGCTCCGGGGTGACGAACCGATCCACCGCCAGGTGTTTGGGACCCGGCGAGAGGTATTGGCCGATGGTCACGATGTCGACGGCGTGCTCGCGCAGATCGGCCATCACCGACCGCACCTCGGCGTCGCTTTCGCCCAGCCCGCCCATTAGCCCTGATTTTGTATAGGTGCGCGGCCAGCCCTGTCTTACCCGCTGCAGCAACTCCAAGGAGCGGCTGTAGATCCCCTGGGGACGGACCTGTTTGTAGAGCCTGGGCACGGTTTCGATGTTGTGGTTGAGCACCTCCGGAGCTCCGGCCATCACCGCCGCCAGGGCATCCCAGTTGCCACAAAAATCGGGAATCAGTAGTTCGATGCTGGTCAGGGGGGAGCGCCGCCTTACCTGCTCAATGCAGGCCACAAATTGGCTGGCGCCGCCATCGCCCAGATCGTCGCGATTCACCGAGGTGATCACCACATGGCTTAGCCCCATCCGGGCCACTGCCTCACCGAGGCGCTCGGGTTCGCTTGGGTCCAGCTCCCGCACACTCTTGTCGAAATCGATGTCGCAGTAGGGGCAGGCCCTGGTGCAGCCGGGGCCCATGATCAAAAAGGTGGCTGTGCCGCCGGCAAAGCACTCACCGATGTTGGGGCAACTGGCCTCCTGGCAAACCGTGTTGAGCTTGAGATCCTGCAGCAGATCGGCCACCTGACCGATCCGTTCCCGTTGGGGGGCCTTTACTCGCAGCCAATCGGGTTTGGGCAAGGGGCAGTCGGGCTCAAGGGGCCCAGGCAAGGCGTTTGTCGACTTTAGAAACTGGCCGTCGCCTAAAGTCCCCACAGCGGGATGTGGCGCAGCTTGGTAGCGCACTTCGTTCGGGACGAAGGGGCCGCAGGTTCGAATCCTGTCATCCCGATTGTTAGCTGATCTCGGCTCCTGGATAGCCCCTGGGGGTCACCATCAGCGCATCCTTGGCATAGCTGCTGCTGTTGCCGATCAACACCAGGGTGAGCATGTCGACCTGCTCAATTGGCAGTTTGGCAAGGCTGTGCAGGCTTACTTTTTCCTCCGGTCTGCCGAGTTGGCGTGCCAGGGCCACCGGTGTCTGGCCTGGCCGCCCGGTTAAGAGAATCTCCTGGGCCCGTCCCAACTGCCATTCCCGGCCCAGGGATCGGGGATTGTATAGCGCCACCACAAAGTCGCCGCTGGCGGCGGCCTTGAGCCGTTGCTCAATGACGGGCCATGGGGTGAGTCGGTCGCTGAGGCTGATGGTGCAGAAATCGTGCATCAACGGTGCACCGGCGCGGGCGGCGGCCAGTTGCAGGGCGGAAATGCCAGGGTGCACTTCAAAGCTTGGCCGCTGCTGGCTGTCTTGGTTCAGCCATAGCTCCAGCGCTAGGCCCGCCATTGCATAGATGCCGCTGTCGCCTGAGGAGACCAGGGCCACCTTCAGGCCCTGGTTGGCTAGATCTAGGGCCAGGGCGCAGCGGGCCCGTTCCTCGGTGAGCCTCCCATCGCAGCGCAATTGGTCCGGGCGGCGCAGGGGCTCCAGTAAATCGAGATAGAGGCCATAGCCCACCCAGACCGTGGCCTCCGCCAGGGCCCGACGGGCATCGGCAGTAAGTAGGTCCAGTCGGCCAGGCCCGCTACCCACCAGGTGTAATTGGCCGCGCTGGGGTGCCCATTGAGTTTCGGTAGCCGCAATCGCCAGGGTGGCTGCACCTCGCTCCCCAGCTAGGGGGCGGCCGATGGTTTTGGTTAGCAGGAGATGCGCCCCGGGCCCTGCTGCCCCCAGGGCGGAGGCCTCGGCCACGCTCGCCGTGCCCATCTCGCCGGCCACCACCTGGGATGGATTTGGCACTTCGATGGCCGCCAGGGTTTCAGCGGTTAGCCACACCTGCGGCCAAAGCCGCCCCTTGGCCAGGGCCAGGAGGCCCTCTTCATCGGCCTTGCGATCGATGCTGGCCATGCCGGCCACGGCTTCCGGGGCAAGTTGCAGTTTTGCCAGGGATTCGTCTACCAGCCGCTCAATCAAGCTCCGACTCGTACCCCTTTCGCAGCCCAGCCCTAGCCATAGGGAGGGGGGATGCCAGCGGCATCCAGGCCCCTGCTCGGTGCCGACCCATAGGTCGGGCTCTGCTCCTGGCTGGCAATGGTCTGCGGCGGCCAAGCCTTGCCAGCCTTTGTTGCCACTGGCCTGGGTCACCCTGATTCCCTCCGCTGCTTTTTGCATCAGGGCCTTCCAGTCGCCCCTTGGGCCGCGGCGCCAACCCCAGGCTTCGCCAAATGAATCGAGGGCGAGCCGTCCGCCAGAACCGCTGCTGCCGGTGAGCACCACCTGGCTTCCCAGCACTGCGGCCACCCTCTGGCTTAGTTGGTCGGCCCCGGCCCGATGGCCGCCCAGCAGGGGGATGGCAAAGCTGCCCTGGCCATCCAGCACCACCACGGCGGGATCGGTGTCTTTCCCCTCCAGCAGTGGGGCCACCAGGCGGGTCACCAGACCGCAGGCCCCAACGATCACAAAGCCGGAGGCCCTGCTCCATTGGCTCGAAAGGGTTTCCTGGCAGGAGGGCACAGCTCCCGGACCTACCCATTCGCTCACCACGCCGGCCTGGCGCAGGGTCTCCAGGAGGCCAGTGCCGCTATTGCTAAAAGCCAGCCCCAAAACCAGGGGTGCTTGGGGTGGGTCTTGGTTCAATTGGGATTTCCTGTACCGAATCTTTCGCGCAGACCGGCAAAAGGACCCGAGCGCTTGGGCATGATCAGGGAACCGTTTTCACTTACCTGTTCGCGGGCCGAACCAGCCACCGTTGTGCTGGGGGCAAGGCGTTCCGGGTTTGAAATTTCTTTGGGAGCTGGCTGTTCGATGCTGGGAGCCTCCCCCATGGCTTCTGGGTCAGGGCTTTCTAGGGCCTGGCTC
>NZ_JAGQBV010000036.1:0-26027 GCF_024345815.1 Cyanobium sp. HWJ4-Hawea
TTATCCCTAAATATTGATCAACAGCGCTGCCATGAGTGATGCCGCTTCGAGTTCCACGATCGAATCGGTTTTGCAGGAGCAGCGACTTTTTGCCCCACCCGAGGCCTTGGCCGCCGGTGCCCGCATCGGCTCAATCGAGGCCTACCGCGCCATGGTGGCCCAGGCCGAGGCCGATCCAGATCGCTTCTGGGGAGATCTGGCCCGCCAGGAACTCCATTGGTTCGAGCCATTCCATACCGTGCTCGATTGGAGCAATCCCCCCTTTGCCCGCTGGTTTGAGGGCGGCAGCACCAACCTTTCCTTTAATTGCCTAGATCGGCATCTGGCCGGTCCGCGGGCTGACAAGACCGCCCTGATCTGGGAGGGGGAGCCCGGCGATGGGCGCAGCTTTAGCTACCGGGAACTTCATCGCGAGGTTTGCAAGGCAGCCAATGCCCTGAAGGCCCTGGGGGTGAGCAAGGGCGATTGTGTCGCTCTTTATATGCCAATGGTGCCTGAGGCCGCCATTGCCATGCTGGCCTGTGCCCGCATTGGTGCACCCCACTCGGTTGTGTTCGGCGGCTTCTCCGCCGAGGCCCTGCGCGATCGGCTGGTTGATGGCCAGGTGAAGGCGGTGATCACAGCAGATGGCGGCTTCCGCAAGGACAAGGCCGTGGCCCTTAAGCCCGCTGTGGATGAGGCCCTGGCTAACGGCGCCGTGCCATCCGTTGAGGCGGTGCTTGTGGTGGCCCGCACCCAACAGGGCGCCGCCATGGTCGGCGGGCGGGACCACTGGTGGCATGAGCTTGTCGACGCCCAGAGTGCCGATTGCCCCGCTGAGCCGATGGCCAGCGAGGACCGCCTGTTTGTGCTCTACACCTCCGGCTCCACCGGCAAACCCAAGGGCGTGGTCCACACCACGGCGGGCTACAACCTCTGGGTCCACCTCACCTTCCAGTGGATCTTCGATATCCGCGAGGACGACATCCACTGGTGTACGGCCGACGTGGGCTGGATCACTGGCCACAGCTACATCGTCTATGGGCCCCTCTCCAACGGGGCCACCACCGTGATGTACGAGGGGGCACCCAGGCCCAGCAAACCAGGTGCCTTTTGGGAGGTGATCGAAAAGCACCGTTGCACCATTTTTTACACAGCACCCACGGCGATTCGTGCCTTCATGAAGGGCGGTCGCGAAGTGCCGGATCAACACGACATGACTTCGCTGCGGATCCTGGGCACGGTGGGGGAACCGATCAACCCTGAGGCCTGGATTTGGTATCGAGATGTGGTCGGTGGTAACCGCTGCCCGGTCGTCGATACCTGGTGGCAGACCGAAACCGGTGGCGTGATGATCAGTCCCCTGCCGGGGGCTACGGCCACTAAGCCGGGCTCCGCCACCCTGCCCTTGCCTGGTATTGCCGCCGACATCGTCGACCACGAGGGCAATTCCCAGGGCCCGGATCAGGGTGGTTACCTAGCCATTCGCAGGCCCTGGCCGGGAATGATGCGGACAGTGCACGGTGATCCCGAGCGCTTTCGCAAGAGCTATTGGGAGGAGATTCGCCCGGCCGACGGCTCCGCCATCTATTTCGCCGGCGATGGGGCCCGCCGCGATCGGGATGGCTACTTCTGGGTGATGGGTCGGGTGGACGACGTAATCAATGTCTCCGGCCATCGCCTGGGCACGATGGAGATTGAATCGGCCCTGGTAAGCCACCCGGTCGTTGCCGAGGCGGCCGTGGTGGGTTGTCCCGATGAGCTGAAGGGGGAGGGCATCGTGGCCTTTGTCACCCTGGAATCGGGGCGAACCGGTGATGAAGCCCTAATTGCAGAGCTGCGCACCCACGTGGGCCAGGAAATCGGCCCGATCGCCAGGCCCGATCGGATTCAGTTCACCGAGTCCTTGCCCAAAACCCGCAGCGGCAAGATCATGCGCCGTTTACTCCGCTCCCTCGCCGCAGGGGAGGAGATAAAGGGTGACACCTCGACCCTGGAGGATCGTTCCGTGCTCGACGCCCTGCGGGTTTAGGAAGACCAGCCCCTAATCAACTGACAGAGCTCGTTTATTACCGCTTGCCTCTTGGGATCATCCGCCCAGCTACCAAGCAGGTTTTGGCGCAGCCCCGCACTTGCGGGCGTGAGGTGATCGCCAGCAAGTGTTTTGAGCGTCGATTGATCGTTAGGGCGGGATTGCAACACCTCCAGGAGACCCATGCTCTGGTCGATCGAATCCTTAGAAAAACGCACCAGCAGGTTGCGGGCCTGGCCGTAGTGCTGGGCGACCTGCTCCAGGGTTTCAGCTGGTGAGGGGCTGAATTCACTGCGAAAGCCAAATTGCTGTCCCATTTCGGCCAGCAGGGGAACGGAGCGCTCGGCTGAGAAATTGTTGAAGCTCAGGGCCGCCAGGCCGCTACAGCCCCTGCCACCGTCTGGGGCAAGCAGGTGCAACTTGCAGCCCAGGCTGTGCCCCAACCGCATCAACGGCTGTTGGGGGTCGCGGTGGTAACCCGTTGCTTTTAGCTGTCGAAATTTCCGCCAAGCCTGATTTGCTTGGGCTTGGTGGTCAAATCCCGGCACATAGCTCCAGGCCGCCAGCCGCCAGCCCTGCTCCCCCAGGGCCTCCAGCATTCGGCGATAGCTGAGTTGAGGTTTGGCGGCCAGATAGCTGCCGCCAATGAATTCAATGGTGCCCATGGCCGAGCCAAGGGAGGGCTCGAGCAACCAGATATCCCCCTGTTGGCGCCAACGGCCCATGCTTTTTAGTTGGACAACAGCTTTTGCAGGGCCGCCTTGGCCTCATTGCGGTGGGCCGGACCATCCAGCAGGTTGTTGAAGATGTGGCGCACCACGCCATTGGCATCAATCACATAGGTGACTCGACCGGGCAGCAGCCCGAGCACGTTGGGCACGCCAAAGGCCTTCCTCAGGCGCTGCCCCGCATCAACCAGCAGGGGATAGGGCAGCTGGTGGCGGCTGGCAAAACGTTGGTGGCTTGCCTGGTCATCGCCGCTTACGCCCCAGACTTCAGCTCCCATGGCCCGTAGATCCGCGTAGCTATCCCGGAAGGCGCAGGCCTCCATCGTGCAGCCGGGGGTGTCGTCCTTCGGATAGAAAAACAGCACCAGGGCCTTGCCGTCTAGTTGGTCACTGCGGCGCTCTTCGCCGTTTTGATCGCGCAGGGCAATCGGGGGGGCAGTATCACCGACGCTTAGGGCCATGGGCTGCAGCTGGTTGCTTCAAGGAACTGGGTGGCTACAACCCTAGGCAGTTTCGATTTTGTAGATGGGGCTTGCCCCGCCTGGGAAGATGGGATAGAGCTTCTGGTTACTGGGATGGGGGAGCAACCCAGTTTTTGGGAACAAAACGATTTGCAGGCGCTACTTGTTGAGGCACCGATGCCTGCTGTGCCGGAGCAAACCCCCTTGCCCGTGCAATCCACCATGCCGGAGCAAACCCCTGTGCCCGAACTGCTCCTGGTGCTGGATACCGAGACCACTGGCCTGGATCCTTCGCGGGGCAAGTGCATAGAGGTGGGTGCTGTTCTCTTCCACGTGGCCAGCAGGGCAGTGCTCAGTCAGGTGTCGTTCCTGATGCCAGCCAGCAGCAACCCAGCCGAGCATGTCAACGGCATTGCGGCTGAGGTAACCCGGCTAAGCCAGCCATGGCAGGCGGGTTTGCTTTGCTTTGAGGCCATGCTCGCCGCGGCCGATGCGGTGTTGGCCCACAACGTCGCCTTTGATCGCCAGTGGTTCGGCCAGGCCCCCTTGCCCCATATCGACAAGCCCTGGATCTGCTCCATGGAGGACATCAAGTGGCCAGCCGACCGTCACCTGCGTCCTACGCCCTCGGTGCGGGATTTGGCCCTGGCCTATGGGGTTCCTGTCTGGGCCGCCCATCGAGCCCTTACCGACTGCATCTACTTGGTGCAGGTATTTGAGCGCTGTCCCCAGCTGGAGGAGTTGCTGGCTGCCGCCCTCGAGCCCCGCCAATTGTTTTGTGCCCAACTGAGCTATGGCGAGCGCCATCGCGCCAAGGAGGCTGGTTTTCGCTGGAACGATCCGGTGCCGAAGGCCTGGAGCCGTCGCCTCAGCGAGCGGGAGGCTGGGGCCTTGCCATTTCCTGTGCATGCAGTCGACAGCGCAAATTCAGCCGCCGCCTAGGCGGACCAGTCCGCTTCCTTGGCCAGGGGAGGGGTTAGGCACAAAAAAACCGGCATGGGAAGCCGGTCTGGTGGGATTTAAAACCGGTTGAATCGGAGCGACAGGATTTGAACCTGCGACCCCCACTACCCCAAAGTGGTGCGCTACCAAGCTGCGCTACGCCCCGGCAAGAAGGAAGCTACCACAGCGCTTTACGACGTTTCAGCCGCCGCAGGAGCCGGGCACTCAACCTATCTCGACTGAGACTGGCGTAGCCAGGAAGGCGGCAGCTCTTGGCCAGCTGGCGCAGCTGGGCGAAGTCCATGGAGGCCAGCTTCAACTCCGGCAATCTTCGCCAGGCAGCCGCAGCTGGAGGCAGATTTGCCTGGCCCCGACTCCGCAGCCAGCCCAGCATGGCGCCATCGGCCATCCACTCAGGCACCAGCACAAACAAAACGGCCAGCAGGCCGTAGAGCTCCACCAGACCCTTCGGCAGTGGGTGGAGTTGGCGCTTCGACTTACTACTCACAGCAATTGCCCCGAGGTTCCAGATTGCCTGGTGGGCTGCTCACGCCATTGCATGGGCGGATCGGTGGCGGGATTTAGCCGCACAAACCAAAACACCAGGGCAAAGCAGATGCCCAGGGTGGCAAGGATGCCCACAATCGCCACGCGGTCGGGTAAGGGATTCATCAAACCTCCTGGCTGCGCATGCAGTCGAAACGGTTGTTTCGCTCCTCCATGGTGAGCACATCACCCCTGAGGATCAGGCGCATTTGGTCATCGCCGAAGCGCAGGCCGGGGAGATCCGATTGCTCACGGAACAGGGTGGTGCGGAAGCGACCACTCAGGACAGAGGCCTGAACATCATTGCGCTCGATTACCAGGCTCAGCTGGTTTGGGCACAAAAAGATTTCGCTCTTGCCGTAGTCCTCCCACCAGGGAGAGCCCATGGCAATCGTGGAAATGGCAGCTAGGGCAAACATCAAGGCCTCTGCCGCCTAGGCCACGGCCAATCGGATCGGGCTGTTGTCTCCCCTCAACACGCAGTGGGAAACGGCCCAGTCGTAGTGCTCCCAGACCCTTGGATCAAGCTTGAAGTTGGCACCCTCGAATTGGCTGAGTCTTTGGCCCGTGGGTTGGGCGGAGCAGTAGGGACGACTACCCGGCTTGGCCAGATATTGCTGGTGGTAGGTCTCGGCGTAATACAGACGTTGATCGGCTTTCACTTCGGTGGTGATGCTGCCTAGGCCTGCCTGGTCGAGCAGGGATTGATAGGCCTGCCTACTGGCCTCAACCAGCGCCATCAGCTCCGGGCTGTTTAAGTAGATCACTGATCTGTACTGGCTACCCCGGTCGTTTCCCTGGCGATCCCCCTGGGTGGGATCGTGGCATTCCCAAAACAGCTTGAGCAGGTCACTGAAGTCGACCTGGTTGGTGTCCCAAACGACGCGCACCACCTCGCTGTGGCCGGTCTGTCCCGAGCACACCTGCCCGTAGTTCGGGTTCTCGAGATGGCCTCCGGCATAGCCCACGGCGGTGCTGAATACCCCTGGCAGCCGCCAAAAACCCTTTTCCGCTCCCCAAAAGCAGCCACAGCCAAAAACCGCTTCCCCTTGGCCTGGGCCCGGGGGCGTATTGATTGGCGTACCCAGCACGGCATGCAAGGGAGAGCTCATGGTGGCCAATAAGCCCCTATTTGGGCAAATCAAGTGAGGGCCTGAGCCTAGGCAGGCCTAGCTGGCGGCGCGCAATTGTTCGCTGGCCTGTTCCCGCTCCCAGAGGCGCCGGTAGGTGCCGACTTGATCCACCAGTTCGCTGTGGTGACCCTGCTGCACAAGGCGTCCCCCGTCGAGCACCAGGATTCGATCACAGGCGGCGGCGGCCGTGAGTTGGTGGCTGATCATCAACACCGTGCGTGACTGCAACTGCCTTCCCTTTTCAGCCCGAATGGTGCGCAGAATTGCTGCGGCTGTGTTGTTATCAACGCTGGCCAAGGCGTCGTCTAGTACCAGTAGGGGTGCATCCACCAGCAGGGCCCGGCCAAGGGAGGTGCGCTGGCGTTGGCCACCGCTGAGGGTGATTCCCCGCTCGCCCACCAGGGTTTGGTAGCCATCGGGAAAGCCCTTGATATCCCCCTCTAACCGGGCCTGCTGAGCCGCACTCTCCACCGAGCTGTCGGGGGCATTTGGGTCGCCGTAACGGAGGTTGTCGGCGAGGGTTGCCGTGAACAGGAAACCCTCCTGGGGCACCAGGGCCACCCGGCGGCGCAGTTCCGAAAGGGCCAGGTGGGTGACATCACATCCGTCGAGCCAAAGGCAACCTGGCGCCACCTCCACCATGCGGCCGAGGGCCCGGGCCAGGGTGGTCTTGCCGCAGCCCACCGGTCCCACCACGGCCACCAGCTCCCCTGGCCGCAAATCAAAGCTCACATCCAGCAAAGCCGGCCTGCTGCTTCCTGGGTAGGTAACGGTCAGGCCCCGGGCCTGAATGGCTCCATGCCCCAATTCGGCAACTTCTATTGGTTGGGGCGGCGAGACGATCTGCGGTTGGCGGTCCAGCAGTTCTTCGATTCGCTCCAGGCTCACCTGCCCCGTTTGGAAGGTGTTCAAGGTGAAGCCAAGCAGGGCCGTTGGGAAGACCAACCGCTCCACAAACAGGATCAGGGCGACGATGTCGCCGATCGACAACCTGCCCGATTCGAGTTGGCCACTGCCCAGGGCCAGCAGCAACAGCAGACTTACGGAAGAGATTCCCTCCAGTAGGGGAAAGAGGGTGCTGCGGGTGCGGGCCAGGTTTAGTGCCGCATCCCGATAGCTGCGATTGCGGGAGGCAAAGGCCGATTGTTCGGTGCCCTCCTGGCCATAGATCTTGATCGCACTGATGCCGGAGAGGTCTTCCTGGATCAGGTCACTCATGGAGGCCAGGGCTTCCTGCTGGCGCCTCTGTTGGCCCATCATCCGGCCGCCGAAAAGGCTAACCACCAGCAGCATAAGGGGGTAGAGCCCAACGGCCGCCAGGCTTAACCAGGGGTCGATCGCCAGCATGGCTGGCAGGGTCAGGGCGTAGGCCAGGGCTGTGTTTGTGAGGCTGAGAACGGCAAAGCCCAGCAGCCGTCGCACGTTTTCCACGTCGCTGGTGGCTCGACTGATCACCTCACCACTGCCGGTGGTTTGAACCCAGCCTGGTTCCTGCTTGAGGAGGTGATCAAATATTTGCTGCTTGAGATCGGCCTCCACCTGGCGGCCCACCCCAAACACCAGCATTCGTGACAAGAGCCGAAATCCACCCATCAAGGTGGCCAGAGCCACGATCAAAAGGGCCTGGTGCAGCAGGGTTTGCAGACTGAAGCCGTTGCTCAGCTCATCGATTACCCGCCTCACCAGCAGGGGGATTGAAACGCTGAGCACGTTGACGATCACTAGGGCCATGGCCCCCAGCAGCACCGTTTTTTTGTGGGGGCGCAAATAGCGCCGGATCAGATCAACCCGATAGGCCCCCACGCTGGAGTTCGTCACACTGGGGCCAACCTAGGGATCCGAATCCCCTGCAGCGATGCCTGAGCAAAGCCACCCCCTATACGCAAAGGACCGCGATCTGGTGGATCGTTTGCTGGCGGTCGAGTCTCCGGCCGATGAGCATCTGGTGGATGCGGCCAGGTTGCTAATGCGCTACGAGGGCTTCCCAGGCGCCAGAGACCTCCAGGAGGACCTGGCAAAAACCCTGCGGCTTTGGGGGCTCAATCGGGAGTCGTTGCACAGCCAAACCAGGGCCATCTGGGCCGCTGGATTCGGGCCCCATGCGATGGGCCTCACCGCGCCTGCGGAGGCGGTGGGATCGGGTTTTGACACCTCTGATCAGGAGGGTTCCTAGGGAAATTTTTCAAAAAAGCGTCCCCAGACATCGCCAAATTTGCCCTCTTCGGGTAATAGTGGAGTTGTCCCCATCACCCGGCCCGGCGTGCTCTGCACCCGGGCTTTTTTCTGGCAAATTTTAGGTAACCCCTAGGCAACCTCCTCATTGGCTATGGCAACCACCCCGGCTTGGTCCCCTCTGCTCAATCAATTAATAGAAGGTGATGACCTAGACACCGCCGAGGCCACAGCCCTGATGCAGGGCTGGCTTGATCAGCAGATTGAGCCGGTTTTGACCGGAGCCCTGCTGGCTGCCTTGCGCGCAAAGGGGGCGACCGGTGCGGAGTTGGCCGCCATGGCCCAGGTGCTGCGCCAGGCCTGCCCCATCCCCGCTGGCCGCCCCCCCATGGCCCTGGTGGATACCTGCGGCACGGGCGGCGATGGTGCCGACAGCTTCAATATTTCGACTGCAGTGGCCTTTGTGGCGGCGGCCTGCGGAGCCGCAGTGGCAAAGGCGGGAAATCGCAGTGCCAGCGGCAGGGTTGGCTCGGCCGACGTGCTCGAGGCCCTGGGCATCAACCTGCAGGCCCCCCAGGCTGATGTGGTTGCGGCCCTGCCAGATGTGGGCGTCACCTTCCTATTTGCCCCCGGCTGGCATCAAGCCCTGGTGGGGTTGGCATCCCTGCGCAGGACCCTGGGGGTCCGTACGGTTTTCAACCTGGTGGGGCCCTTGGTGAATCCGCTGCGGCCCGAACGGCAGGTGTTGGGGGTGGCCCGGGCCGACCTGCTGGATCCGATGGCAGAAGCCCTTGCCCTACTCGGGCTGGAACGGGCCGTGGTGGTTTTTGGTGATGGCGGCCTCGATGAGGCCTCCCTCTCGGGCATCAACCAACTGCGCCTTGTGGAGGGGGGGCAGTTGCGCTCCGAGCAGCTGGATCCCCAGGCCCTGGGTCTGGCCAGGGCCCCCATTAGCGCCCTGGCTGGCGGTGATCTGGCCGAAAATATGGCGATCATGAAGGCCGTATTGATGGGCAATGGCAGCCAGGCCCAGACCGACGTAATAGCCATCAACGCCGCGCTGGTTCTCTGGGCGGCTGGTTTGGCAGACAGCGTGGCGGCAGCACTCCCTTTGGCCCAGCAGGCCCTCAAGAGCGGTGCGGGCTGGCAAAAGCTGCTGGCCCTGCGCCAGGCCCTGCCCGCTGCCTCTGCGGGATGATTGATGGATCTGTGCCCCATTTCAGCCCCTGTGAGTGAGCCCCCAGCTACGGCCCTGTTGGTGTTGGCCGACGGCACCGTGTTGCGCGGTGAGGCGTTTGGTGCCACCGGTACGGCCATCGGTGAAGTGGTTTTCAACACCGGCATGACCGGTTACCAGGAGGTGATGACTGACCCCAGCTATTCGGGGCAGCTGGTCACCTTCACCTATCCGGAGCTAGGCAACACAGGGGTCAATTCCGTAGACCAGGAGGCTGACCAGCCCCATGTGCGGGGGGTAATTGCCAGGCACATTTCGCCAAGCGTCAGTAACTGGCGTGCTGAGGGTGACCTGCCCCAGTGGCTGACTAGCCATGGAGTTGTGGGTATCCATGGCGTTGACACCCGGGCCCTGGTTAGGCACCTGCGTGATGGCGGGGCCATAAATGGTGCCATCAGCAGCGATGGCACCCCTGCTGCCACCCTGCTGGAGAGGGTGCGTTCAGCGCCTTCAATGGCCGGACTCAACCTGGCGGAGCAGGTCAGCACTGGCCAGCCCTATCACTGGACAAAGCCCTGTGCGGCCGCC
Source organism: Cyanobium sp. HWJ4-Hawea (assembly GCF_024345815.1). Classification (NCBI taxonomy): domain Bacteria; kingdom Bacillati; phylum Cyanobacteriota; class Cyanophyceae; order Synechococcales; family Prochlorococcaceae; genus Cyanobium; species Cyanobium sp. HWJ4-Hawea. The sequence goes on from NZ_JAGQBV010000036.1 coordinate 9,759, forward strand.
TTTGATGCCCGCCACCAAAGCCAGCCAGCCACGCCCTACAAGGTGGTGGCCATTGATTTCGGCATCAAGCGGGCCATCCTCGAGCGGCTCGTGGCCCATGGCTGTGAAGTCACTGTTTTGCCTGCCGCCAGCAGCTTGGAGCAGGTTCTGGCCTGCGGGCCCGAGGGGGTATTCCTCTCAAATGGGCCCGGGGATCCAGCTGCCGTCCATGGAGGCATTGCCCTGGCGAAGGGTTTGCTGCTTCAGCCCAACCTCCCCGTTTTTGGCATCTGCCTGGGCCACCAAATCCTGGGATTGGCCCTGGGCGGAACCACCTTCAAGCTCGGCTACGGCCATCGAGGCTTGAACCACCCCTGCGGTAGCCCGGGGCAGGTGGAGATTACGAGCCAAAACCATGGTTTTGCCCTGGAGCCAAGCTCCCTGGACGCTGATCTGGTCACCATCACCCACCTAAACCTCAATGACCGCACGGTGGCAGCCCTGGCGATGCGAGAGCAACCGGTATTTGGGGTCCAGTACCACCCGGAGGCCAGCCCTGGCCCCCACGACGCCGACCACCATTTCAGTCGTTTTGTCGACCTGATGGCCCAGCGTCGGTAGGAGTGGGGCCTGCAGCTTCAAATTTGCTCCCTACACTTCGCCCCAGCGCAAATTGCGGAGAGGGAGCGATCAACGACCTGCAACGACTGACGGTTTCCCTCAGGGGAGGTTTCGAGCAGCAGGCCACCTGTCAGCTGTTTCGCTTTACGGGCCAGCTTGATGCCTATTCCGACAAGCAGTTTGGAGATTTTGTGGCCACCCACCGCAGTGCGGCCATGCCGATGCTGCTTGATTTGAGCCATATCGATTTCATCGATTCCTCGGGCCTGGGGGCCCTGGTGCAATTGGCCAAGCAATGCAATGGCGAAAAGCAGCCGTTTGTTGTTGTGGGCAATACCCGGGTTGCCCAGACGGTGAAATTGGTTCGCCTGGAAGAGTTCCTGCATCTCCAGCCCGATCTCGACACGGCCCTTGGTCAGCTCGCCGCCTGATTCCCCAGCCGGATCCGTCTCTACGGATTGGCTTATGGGGCGTGAAGCCCTTGCTTCCCAAGGCGAGCTAGGGCCCCTCCAGCTGGCCTGGCTTGGCGATGCGGTTTGGGAATTGCACCAGCGGTTGCAGCGTTGCCGAACCCCCACAAAGACCCAGCACGCCCATGCCGAGGTGGTGCTGGAGGTCAAGGCTTCTGCCCAGGCCCTTGTGCTGGAGCGGTTGGATTGCCTGCTTTCCGACCCCGAGAAGGATCTGGTGCGCAGGGGGCGAAATCGGGCCGGCCGTGGGCCACGCAATGGCGATCCGGGGGCCTACGGAGCTGCCACTGGTTTGGAGACCTTGCTGGGCTGGCTATTCCTTCACCAGCCAGCCCGGTTGGCCGAGCTGCTAGATCACTTGAAGGAGAACGATCCATAACCTCTGTCTCGATTTGTCATGAGCCCACGTTTTGATGGCCGCCCCTCCCGTTTCAGTGGCCCCAAGCCTGAATGGAGTCGCGGCAAGGATGGGGGCTCACGGGATGGGGGCGCCCGGCGGGCCGAGAGTCGATCTGAGGGCAGACCGGAGGGCAGGCCCGACCGCAGGCCTGATAGGCGCCCTGACAGTCGTCCGGGTACACGTCCAGATAGCCGTCCGGATAGTCGAGGGGGCAGCAGGGAGGAGCGCTCCTTCACCGACCGTTTCCCCAGGGGGGATCGCCCCCGCTACGAGGGCAAGGCCTACGGAGAGAGACGCTTTGACGGCAAACGTCCTGATCGCAGTGGCTCCGATCGCCCTAGTTCAGACCGCTCCAGTTACGACCGCTCCAGCAACGACCGCTCCACTGGCGACCGTGGTCGGGCTGGGGGCCGCCGATTTGAGGACAGACCCTACGGCGACCGGCCCAATGCAGGTCGGCCAACTTCAGGTCGGACGAATGCAGCTCGGCCCAATTCAGATCGAAGCAATTCAGACAGGCCCTATCCGGCCCGACCCTTTACGCCTAGGCCCCCCGCGGGCCGCCCCGATGTGGGCCGTTATAGGGGCGCTGCCAGGCCAAGCTTCGATGGCCGTGATCGCCAGGCCCGCCCGGAGCGCCAGGCCCGCCCGGAGCGCCGTGATCGCCCAGATCGCCAGGGTCGTTTTCAAACCCGAGAGCCCTTCCGCCCTAGGCCACTAATTGTTGAGGCCGATTCCGTTCCCAGCTCCGGTGAGTCGGAGCGGCACGGACCCGAGTCCGCACCCGATCTTGTCTGGGGTAGGCATTCGGCCCTGGCGGCTCTGGAGAGTGGCCGTCCGATCCATCGCATCTGGTGTACGCCGGAGATGCGCTTTAGTCCGAAGTTTTTACAGCTCTTGCGCGAGGCCAAGTCCTCTGGCGTTCTGGTCGAGGAGGTCACCTGGGCCCGCCTAGGCCAGCTCACGGGCGGAGCGGTGCACCAGGGCATCTCCCTCCAGACTGCAGCTGCTGAAACCCTCGATCTGCGAACCCTTATGGAGGGCTGTGCTGACCTGGGCGAAGCTCCCCTGCTGATGGCCGCTGATGGTCTGACGGATCCCCATAACCTTGGCGCCATCGTGCGCAGCGCCGAGGCGCTCGGCGCCCATGGCCTGGTCCTGCCCCAGCGGCGCAGTGCCGGCCTAACCGGTTCGGTGGCCAAGGTGGCTGCAGGCGCCCTCGAACACCTTCCCGTTGCCCGGGTTGTCAATTTGAACCGTGCCCTTGATGCCCTAAAGCAAGAGGGGTACAGGGTCGTGGGATTGGCCTCAGAGGGCACTGTGAGCCTGGAGGAGGCTGACCTGGAGGGGCCCCTTGTGATCGTGACTGGTTCGGAGGGTGATGGGCTCTCGATGCTTACCCGCCGCAATTGCGACCAGTTGGTGCGAATTCCATTGCGAGGAGCCACCCCCAGTCTCAATGCCTCCGTGGCGACCGCCCTATTGCTGTACGAGGTTGCCCGCCGCGGCTGGATGAAGGGCCTTAGTGGTTCCCAGCCAGCCCCCCGCATCGTCAGGCCCCAGCTGCCTTCAAAGGCGGAGGCAGATGGCCAGGAATATAAAGATTTTTCATCCCCTAGCGATTTGCTGGCCGAGGCGAATCTCGATGAGATGGCGTATCTAGACACTTTGGAGGGCCAGAACCCCATCGAGGCGACCCAGCCCTAGATCCAGCTTTGAGCACCTGGGCGATTTTGGGTGGCTCCTCCGGGCAGAATGGATAGTTAATCGCCCTTGGTCCATGAATCCCCTACTTTGGCCCGCACGGAGCTGCGCCAATGGTTTGGGTTTGGCATGGTGGGCGCGGGTCGAAACCAAGTCCCCTGATGTCATCTACTGGTTCGGACCCTTTCTGAGCCGCAGCACCCTGGAGAGCAACCTGGTTGCTTTCCTCAGCGATCTGCGCGCTGAAGCCCCTGGCCAACTGGAATACACCGTGGTTCGTCAGCGCCGCAGCGAGCCGCTCACCGAGCCCGGCTGATAGCGTCCAGTTCACCTGGTTTGAAGCTGGATGGGGATCGCCGAATGGCGTCAGCAATTGGCTAAGGGCGAAGTCTCTGCCCGAGAGCTAACTGACCAATACCTGGCCCGCATCGAGTCGGTCGATCCCACTGTCCATGCCTTCTTGGAGGTTACGGCGGAACGGGCCCGAGCCGATGCCGATCGCATTGATGGCGCGCGCTCAGCGGGGGAGTCCCTTCCTCCCTTGGCTGGGATCCCCCTTGCCATCAAGGACAACCTCTGCACCCAGGGCATCCGCACCACCTGCTCCAGCCGGATGCTGGAGCATTTTATTGCCCCCTATGAGTCCACTGTCACCGAGCGTCTTTGGCGCTCAGGTGCGGTTTTATTGGGGAAAACCAACCTCGATGAGTTCGCCATGGGCAGCTCCACCGAGACCTCGGCCTTTGGCCCCAGCCGCAACCCCTGGAATCCGGAAAAGGTGCCCGGGGGGAGCTCGGGCGGTAGCGCCGCAGCCGTAGCCGCCGGCGAATGTATGGGGGCCCTGGGCTCCGACACCGGGGGATCGATCCGTCAACCAGCGGCCTTCTGCGGTGTTGTGGGCCTCAAGCCCACCTATGGCCGGGTAAGCCGTTACGGGCTGGTGGCCTTCGCCAGTTCCCTGGACCAGGTGGGCCCCTTCAGCCACTCCGTAGCCGATGCGGCCGAGCTACTCCAGGTGATTGCTGGGGAAGATCCCCGTGACTCCACCTGCTTGAAGGCGCCGGTACCCGATTACAGGGCTGGTTTGGATACGCCGGTTTTGGGCCTGAGGGTTGGGCTGGTGCGGGAATGCTTCGAAGCGGAGGGGCTAGATCCCCAGGTGAAGGCCTCCGTGCTGGCTGCCGCCGACCAGTTGCAAAGCCTGGGCTGTGAGCTGGTTGATGTCAGCTGCCCCCGTTTCAACGACGGCATTGCCACCTACTACGTGATTGCCCCGTCTGAGGCCTCCGCCAACCTGGCCAGGTACGACGGGGTCAAATACGGCTACCGAACTGCCGAGGCCCAGAGTTTGGCGGAAATGACAGCCCTCAGCCGCGCCGAGGGTTTTGGAGATGAGGTTCAGCGCCGCATTTTGATTGGCACTTACGCCCTTTCCGCTGGCTATGTCGATGCCTATTACAAGAAGGCCCAACAGGTGCGCACCCTGATTCGTCGGGATTTTGATCGAGCCTTCACTGCTGTTGATGTGTTGCTCACCCCCACCTCCCCCACCACCGCCTTTGGCTTTGGCGCCCACAGCGAGGACCCCCTCGCCATGTACCTGGCAGACCTACTCACCATCCCCGCGAACATGGCTGGGCTGCCGGCCATCAGCCTGCCCTGTGGCTTTGATTCCCAGGGACTGCCCATCGGTTTGCAGCTGATCACCGGAGTGCTGGAGGAGCCGCGCCTTTTGCAGGTTGCCCACCAATACGAGCTGGCGGCCAAGGTGATGGCACAACGGCCCAAGGCTGCCCTGGTGCCCTAGCCCCAAAGGGAGCCTGACCCCACCACTGGCGTACTTTTAGCAGATTTGCCAGCTTGCACACTGGATGTTGGGTCGCCCCCTTAGCCTGGTGCCCAACCGGCTTGCAGCTTGCGCCTTGGCGTTCGTCCCCCTCCACAACCACAGCGATTACAGCCTGCTGGATGGGGCCAGCCAGTTGCCGGCCATGGTCGATCGGGCGGTGGCCCTGGGCATGCCCGCCCTTGCCCTAACTGACCATGGCGTGATGTACGGCGCCATTGAGCTGCTGAAGCTCTGCACAAAGGCGGGCATCAAGCCGATCATCGGCAATGAGATGTATGTCATCAATGGCTCGATTGATGACCCCCAGCAAAAAAAAGAGCGGCGTTACCACCTGGTGGTTCTTGCCAAGAATGCCAAGGGCTACCGCAATTTGGTGAAGCTCACCAGCATCAGCCACCTGCGGGGCATGCGTGGCAGGGGCATCTTTTCGCGGGCCTGTATCGACAAGCAACTGCTTCAGCAATACAGCGAAGGGCTAATTGTGTCCACGGCCTGCCTCGGTGGTGAGATTCCCCAGGCAATCCTGAGGGGAAGGCCCGATGTGGCTAGGGAGGTGGCTAGTTGGTATCGGGATGTGTTTGGCGATGATTTCTACCTAGAAATCCAAGACCATGGCGGGCTTGAGGATCGAATTGTCAACGTGGAGATCGCCAAGATTGGGGCTGACCTTGGTATCTCCCTGGTGGCCACCAATGATGCCCACTACCTCAGTGCCAATGATGTGGAGGCCCACGACGCCCTGTTGTGTGTGCTCACGGGCAAGCTGATAAGCGATGAGAAAAGGTTGCGTTATACCGGCACCGAATACATCAAGGATGGGGCCCAAATGTTGGCCCTATTTGGTGATCACCTCGAGCCAGAAGTGGTGGCAGAGGCGGTTGCAAATACGGTCAGGGTGGCTGAAAAAGTAGAGCAATACGACATCCTTGGTCGCTACCAGATGCCCCATTTCCCAATTCCGGAAGGCCACACCCCGGTTAGTTACCTAGCTGAGGTTACCGAGCTAGGTCTTCGCGATCGCCTGGGTTTGGCAGCTGATCAGCCCTTTGACCCTACCTATGGTGGCCGCCTGCAATTTGAATTGCAGGTGATGGAGCAGATGGGATTTCCCACCTATTTCCTTGTAGTTTGGGATTACATTCGCTTTGCCCGCGAAAGTGGCATCCCCGTGGGCCCTGGCCGGGGATCTGCTGCCGGTTCACTGGTGGCCTATGCCCTGGGCATTACCAACATCGATCCGGTGCTGAATGGTTTGTTGTTTGAGCGCTTCCTGAATCCGGAACGCAAGTCCATGCCTGATATTGATACGGATTTCTGTATCGAGCGGCGGGGCGAAGTTATCGACTATGTCACCCAGCGCTACGGCGAAGAAAAGGTGGCCCAGATTATCACCTTTAACCGGATGACATCGAAGGCGGTGCTCAAGGATGTGGCGCGGGTGTTGGATATTCCCTATGGCGACGCCGACAGGCTTGCCAAGTTAATTCCGGTTGTGCGCGGTAAGCCCGCCAAGCTCAAGGAGATGATTGGGGCCGAATCTCCTGCGCCTGAATTCCGCGAAAAGTATGAGTCTGATCCCCAGGTAACCCGCTGGGTTGACATGGCCATGCGCATCGAGGGCACTAACAAGACCTTCGGGGTCCACGCAGCCGGTGTCGTTATTGCAGCTGAGCCCCTAGATGAGCTGGTGCCCCTCCAGCGCAACAACGACGGTCAGGTGATCACCCAATACTTCATGGAAGATGTGGAGTCGATGGGCCTGTTGAAAATGGACTTTTTGGGCCTTAAAAACCTCACCATGATCGACAAAACAGTCGATTTGGTTGAGCAAAGTAGTGGTTTAAGGGTTGATCCTGATGCCCTTCCCCTAAACGATGAAGGCACCTATGCGCTTTTGGCGAGGGGTGATCTGGAGGGTATTTTCCAGTTGGAATCGAGTGGCATGCGCCAGATCGTGCGCGATCTCAAGCCCTCATCTCTCGAAGATATATCTTCGATTTTGGCTCTCTACCGCCCTGGCCCCTTGGATGCGGGTCTGATTCCCAAATTTATCAACCGCAAGCACGGCCGCGAGCGCATTGAATTTGCCCACGCAAAGTTGGAGCCAATTCTTCAAGAAACCTACGGAATCATGGTCTACCAGGAGCAGATCATGAGGATCGCCCAGGACCTGGCTGGCTATTCCCTAGGCGAGGCCGATCTATTGCGCCGGGCCATGGGTAAGAAGAAGAAAAGTGAGATGGAAAAGCACCAGAGCCTCTTTGTTGACGGGGCTACGGCAAGGGGTGTGGATTCCCAGGTGGCAGAGTCACTTTTTGAGCAAATGGTTCTGTTCGCAGAATATTGCTTTAACAAGAGTCACTCCACTGCCTACGGTGCGGTCACCTATCAGACCGCATACCTAAAGGCCCACTATCCAGTGGCCTACATGGCCGCCCTACTCACGGTAAATGCGGGTGCCAGTGACAAGGTTCAGCGTTACATCGCAAACTGCAATGCCATGGGTATTGAGGTGTTGCCCCCGGATGTGAATGCTTCCGGCATCGACTTCACCCCGGTCGGTGATCGAATCCTCTTTGGCCTTTCCGCAGTGCGCAATTTGGGCGATGGGGCGATTCGCCAGCTGATTGAGGCCCGCCAGACGGATGGCCCCTTTGTGTGCCTGGCAGAACTTTGTGATCGCATCCCTGGCCAGCAATTAAACCGTCGGGCCCTGGAGGCCTTAATTCACTCCGGTGCCCTCGACAGCCTTGAGCCAGGAGCGAATCGTGCCCAATTGATGGCCGATTTGGATTTGGTGGTTGATTGGGCTAGTTCGCGGGCCAAGGATCGGGCAAGCGGCCAGGGCAATCTGTTTGATTTGCTGAGCTCTGGCCCCGATTCCGGTGTCCCCACCAGCGTCGTGGGCGACCTGAGCACTGCCCCCAAGGCGGCGCCGGTTCGTGATTACCCCCCCACTGAAAAGTTGCGCCTCGAGAAGGAATTGGTGGGCTTCTATCTCTCCGATCACCCGCTCAAACAGCTGGCCAAGCAGGTGAAATTGCTTTCACCGATTTCCCTGGGCAGCCTGGATGAATGTGCGGATAAGTCGAAGGTCAGCGCAGTGGTGATGGTGCCGGAGATTCGCCAGGTCACCACCCGCAAGGGCGATCGCATGGCTGTTTTACAGCTAGAAGATCTCACCGGCAGCTGCGAGGCCGTGGTGTTTCCAAAGTCCTACGCCCGTCTTGCCGACCACCTGATGGTGGATTCCAGGCTGCTTGTGTGGGCCTCGGTCGACCGCCGCGATGAGCGGGTCCAATTGATTGTCGATGACTGCCGCAGCATCGATGACCTCCAGCTGCTGATGGTGGAGCTACCAGCAGACCAGGCCGCTGACATTGCCATCCAGCACCGGCTGCGCGAATGCCTGCACCAGCACCGGCCCCCCCAGGATGAGGTGGGGTCAAGGGTCCCGGTCGTCGCCCTGGTGCGTTTTGAGGATCAGACCCGCTTTGTGAGGCTTGGCCCTCAATTTTGTGTGGGTGATGTCAACGCTGCCCTCAGCACGCTCACTTCGGCGGATTTCCAGGCCCGCATCACTTCGCCACTTGTTGCGGCCTAGCGGTCTTCTGGCTTCGGCATAGAAGCTGGATTGGGCCTTGAAGGATCTCTCATGGCCCGAATTGAGCCTCGGATTCGGCTGATGTTCACACCGATTTGTTCGCTTCCTAGAAGGGTCCCTGGCTCGGCCTCCCAGCTGGCGGAGAGCACTCCATAGCTGAGGCCAAGGACACCCAGCAAAAAACATCCCCCCGATGCCGTCAGGGTTACGCCTGTGGACAATTCAACGATTTGGCGGGTAACCAGCAGGTAACTGCCGATAAAGACCCCCATACCCATCAAGGTGGGGATGCCAGTGGCGATGGCAATGCGTCTAGCCATGCGATTCGCCACTGCATCGGGAATACCAGGCTGGCGCCTGACCTTTGCGGGACCAGGCGACTTGGATGCCTTGCTGGCCTTGAGATCCTTGCTTGCCTTGGATTCCCTGGTTGTTTTTGGTGCCGACTTACTGGCACCGGTGCCAGTAGCTCCGATGCCTTTACCAGCCATGCCTTTGCCGGCCATTGCCAGAACTCCGGGGAGGGATCAGCCGCGGATGCCCAGCTTGCTGATCAACTTGGAGTAGCGCTCCTGGCTGATGCCCCGCAGGTAGCCGAGCAGGCGCTTGCGGCGGCCAATCATCTTGAGCAGCCCCTGGCGGGAGGAGAAGTCGTGCTTGTTCTTCTGCAGATGGCCAGTCAACTGGGTTACCCGCTCGCTGAGCATGGCCACCTGAACCTCGACCGAACCCGTGTCGGTGCCGTGGGTTTGGTGGCCGTTGATCAGTTCCTGCTTTTGGGTGATGGTGAGCGGCATGGGCTGGGAAAGAAAACGCAGGCTGGGCCCCGTTTCGGGAACCTACGGTGCAATGCAACATCTTAACGTCCAGCGGTCAAGCCACTTCGCGAGAAAGCCAGCGCAGGCATTCGCGAATCCAATCATCGGCAGTCGGGGCTTCCGTTAGGCCCATGCCCGCCACGGCCCTGATGGCGCGGTGGATTTCCAGCACCTCGTAGCCCAGGGCGCCCAGGGTTATTTGCACTGCCTCGCGATCGCTCCCCTCCGGGCCCGAACCGTCGCTAATTTCTGCCTCGCCGCCGAAGCCTTCAGGCCCCGAGGGATCGAGTGATGCCGCATATCTCTGTTGCAGTTTTGTGCGCAGCTCCACCGCGAGGCGCTCGGCCGTGCGCTTGCCGACCCCAGGCGCCTGGGTCAACTGGCGCAGGTCGGCATGGACGATTGCCTTGATCAGGACAGCCGGCTCCAGGGTGCCCAATAGGCCCATGGCCATTTGCGGACCTACCCCACTGACTGCGACTAATTCGCGAAATAAATCCCGCTCGTGCCGTTCGCCAAATCCAAATAGGGTCCAGGCGTCTTCCCGGATCGAGGGGTGGATATGGAGGCTGAGATTTGTTCCCGCTGGGGGCAATGTCAGCCATTGCCTCTGGGTGATCAGCACGTCGTAGCCCACCCCTTGGCAGCGCAGTTGGAGCCCGTAACGCTTGTCGAGCTGCCACGGATCAGCCAGTTCGCCTTGCAGCCAGCCGATCATGGGAGCAGTGAATGGCTCCCCATGCTGCACTCCCTAGCCGATCCTGCCCAGCGCTCCAGCCCCCCGACCCGACTCCTGGCGGTTGTGGTGGCATGGCTGCTCTGCCTTGGGCTGGCCGTGGGTTTGGCTGGCTGCGAGGGGCGCTCCCAGCCACCAACTTCAGTGGTGCAAAGCGCTTTGAAGCTCCAGATAGAACTTACCCAGGCCGATATTGCCGAAGCGCTTCAGGTGAAACCCCCTGGCAGTCCGGAGGTGAGCCGGGTAAGGGTCGAGCAACGGCAGGGTCTGGCCATTGGTGCTGGCCGTGGCGTGCGGGTGGAGGGCCAATTTGATTGGCGCCTTCCCGGTGACCCCGTGCGGGTCGATAGCCCCTTCGAGATTTATCTGCAGCGGGGCGAGCGCGGCCAGAGCTGGCGTTTGGCCCGACCCCGCGGCGATCAGGATCCTCTAACTGCCGATGCCGACAGCCCAAACAAAGGCAACCAGCAATGGATCACCGATCCCCTGCCGGTTTGAGTTCGCCGTTGGCGGGGCGGTGGGGACTGCTCAGGCTGATCAGGGTGGCAGCCATCACCAGCAGCGCGCCGGTGATGGTCCACCGGTTGATTGTTTCGCTAAACACGATCCAGCCCCATAGGCCAGCAAAAATCACCTGCACGTAGCTGATGGCGGTGGCCCTGGCCGCCGGCAGGGCCATGATTCCGCGGGTCAGGTACACCTGGCCGATCTGGGTGAAAAGGCCTACTCCCACCAGCCAGATCAGCTCCACAGGGGTGGGCAGAACCGGATCCAGCCAGACCAGCGGGATGCTCATCGGCAGGGCAACCAGAGGGAAATAGAACACCACCACAAGAGGGTGCTCGGTGTTGGCCAGGGAGCGCACGCTCACGTAGGCAATGGCCGTTAGGAGGGCGCCACAGATGCCAACTAAAACCGGTATGAGCGGTAGGGGCATGGAGCCGCCAAACAGGGCCGCCGGCTGGGCCACTACCAGCACGCCCAGCCAGCCGATGGCAATGGCCGCCACCAACCGCTTGCTGAGGTGTTCCCGAAGACCCACCCAGGCCAGCACCCCCGTAAAGGTCGGATAGAGGTACTGCAAAACCGTGGCCGAGGCCAGGGGCAGGCTGGCAAGGGCGCTGTAAACGCACAACAGCGCTCCCGTACCTACGCATCCGCGCCAAATCAGCAGGCCCCTGCGATTTCCCCAGGGCGATACGGCTGCTCGCCTTAGCAACCACCAGCTCAGCACCACACTCAGCAGGCTGCGGGCAAGCACCACTTCCGCGGCCGGAATTCGCGTGCCCACCTGTTTTACGCAGAGGCTCATCAGGCTGAAGCTGAAGGCGCTGGCCACCATGTGCAACATGGCCAGGCGACGCCGGTCAGAATCCGGGCCTGCCTCGCTTGGTTGATCGCCTTTGAGATTGCCCCGTCTCCACCCCCGCACGATTGAGGCCGTCAAGGAACGTGCTGACATCGTTGATGTGGTGGGCGAGCACGTGGTGCTCAAGAAAAAGGGACGGGAGTACGTCGGGATTTGCCCCTTCCACGACGACACCTCACCGTCAATGACGGTTTCTCCGGCCAAGCAGTTCTACTACTGCTTTTCCTGTGGTGCCGGCGGTAACTCCATCAAGTTTTTGATGGAGCTTCAGCGCAACAGCTTCAGCGACGTGGTGCTGGAGCTGGCCCGCAAGTACCAACTGCCGATCGAAACCCTCGATGGCCCCCAGCAGGAACGGCTGCGCAAGCAACTCTCCCGACGGGAGCAGCTGCACAGGGTTCTGACCCTGGCGGCAGGTTGGTTTCGGGGCCAGCTGCGCAGTCCGGAGGGGGCCGGTGCCCTGGCCTACCTGCGGGAGGCCCGAGGTCTGAGCGAAGCAACCCTGGAGGCCTTTGAGTTGGGCTACGCCCCCGACCAGTGGGATGGCCTGCTCAACCATCTGCAGCAGGTGCACAGCTTGGGACCTGAGCTCCTGGAGGCGGCGGGTCTGGCGGTGCCCCGCAAGGCCCGCTCCGGTGAGACCAGCCAGGGTTTTTACGACCGTTTTCGGCACCGGGTGATGGTGCCGATCAGGGACCGCCAGGGCCGGGTGATTGGTTTTGGTGGCCGCAGCCTCGATGGCGGCGAGCCCAAATACCTCAATTCCCCCGAGACGGAGGTATTTGAAAAGGGCAAGAACCTATTCGGCCTGGAGCGGGCCGCCAGTGCGATTCGCAAGGACGATCGCGCCGTGGTGGTGGAGGGCTATTTCGATGTGATTGCCCTGCACGCCGCCGGCATTACCAATGCCGTGGCATCCCTGGGCACTGCCCTCAGTAGCCAGCAGATCACCCAGCTCTGCCGTTGCTGCGAAGGTCGAAGGCTGATCCTCAATTTCGACAGTGATGGGGCCGGGGTGCGGGCGGCCCAGCGGGCCATTGGCGAGGTGGAACAGCTGGCCTTACAGGGCCAATTGGAGCTGAGGGTGCTCCATTTGCCATCGGGAAAGGACCCCGATGAATTCCTCAAGGACCACGGCGCTGGTGATTACCGCTCCCTACTGGATCAGGCGCCGCTGTGGCTGGATTGGCAGATCGAGCAGGTGCTGGCCGATCGTGATTTGGCTAAGGCCGATCAGTTTCAGCAGGCCGTATCCAGCTTGGTGGTGCTGCTTGGCAAGCTGCCCCAGAGCGCCGTTCGCAGCCACTACCTGCAGCGGGTGGCGGAACGCCTATCCGGCGGCCAGGCCCGCATGGCCCTGCAGCTCGAAGATGACCTGCGTCAACAGGTCAAGGGCCAGAGGTGGCATGGCCGCTCTCAAAAATGGGAACAGCCTGGAGAAGCCGGCCTGCGGGAGCGGGCTGAAGCTGAACTGCTCCGGCTTTATTTGCACTGCCCCAGCCATCGCCCTGCGATTCGCCGGGAATTGCGCCAACGGGATGTGGAGGATTTTGCCCTCCAGCACCACCGCTTGCTCTGGGCGGCGATCAGTGGCCTTGAGGAGGACAACCTTGGCCCAGGTCGCATTGAGGCGATCAACCGGGGTGGCGATCCCGGTGACGAGCTGGCGGACCTGGATCTCCCCAACCTGCTCAGCGACCAATTGCTGGTGGAGCAGAGCGCCCTGCTCAGCCGTCTGACGCCCCTTTTGGAACCCAATGAGCTGCAGCGCATGGCCTTGAGCCAGCCCCTGCTGCAGTTGCGGGGGGCCACGGCGGCCCTAGAGCGCCAGCGCAGCCTGAAACGATGTCGCCACCTGCTTGATGCCTGGAGCAGCCAGCGCTTGGAAACCCTGGAGCGCTGCATCGCCCGGCTACTGGAAACCGAGAAGCAGGAGGCCCATGCAGCCCCATCCGGCCTGGCACCGGTGAGCGACATGGAGAACCGCATCGAAGGACTCTTTGCAGAGCTAAATGGCGACGCCCTGCGCTTTCAGGAGCTCTATTACAAAGAACGGCGTTACCTTGAGGAATTGGATGCCCGACGCCGGGCCTGCTATGCAGGGGTGGTGCAGGCTGCGGCTGGCGACCTGCGGGGCGAGTGACTTTTGCGGTTTAGTCGCACCCTGTAGGCGTTTGAAGCGGCACCCAGTTGGTGCATCAGGGCATCGCGGGCTTCTTCCTGCAGTTCTTCGAGGGATGCCGCTTCGATTTCAATCCTGGGATATGTGGCAGCCACAATTAACTGGGTGGAAGCCATTAACTGGGCGGAGGCCCTCAGCTGACCCGGCTCCTCACTGTGTAAATCAAAAACAACGTCGCGCATGGATATCAACTTCAACAGCACCAGCTTGACCGCGATCTATGCGCTTGGGATGTGTCGCTGGGCACGGAGAACCGTATTTCTGCGGGCGGTTTAACGCCCGTTGCTGGCTACCATTTGGTTCTATTGATCAGCTTTAATTGTGGCCTTTTTTGAGGTGCTCTGGCACGGAGAAGGCATCGGCGATGGCGGCGATCTTGAGGAAGCCCTTGCTGGCTACTTGGCCGTCAAGCCTGAGGCTGGCACCTGGGCTGAAGCCTGCGCTGCCCCGGGTGCTTCCCCCTGCATCAGGCGTTATGAATCCTTTGAGGCTTTTCTAGACAACGCCGATGAGTTGGAGACCATCCCTGTGACCGCAGAGATGATCGAGCAGGCCCTCGCTTGAGCCCCCTATCCAGCTAGGCCCTGGCGGTGGGAATGGCCTCGAGCTTGGTGGTGGCAGCCCTGGAAAGGCGGGATCGGCCCATGCGCCAGGGGGCGTTGAGACCACAGGCCGCCCATTGCACCGATCCCTGGCCATAGCGGTGGTTAAGGCCATCGATCGTGGCCATCAAAACCTCCCGTTTGCGTTGTTGTTCAGGCGATAAGGAGACCAGCAGGTGGTGCTGCAACAACCCATCTCCCACCAGCTGCTGCATCAGCACCCCAGCTTTTTGCAGCGGTTTGTGGGGGTGGAAGAGCTGCTCGGCCAGGGGCAGCGCTGCCGCCAGCAACACGGCGGTGTCGTTGCTGGGCACGGCCAGCCCCACCGTGGCAGCCCGGCTATAGAAGCTCGTGCCATTGAACGGGCTACTGCGTACAAACACCGTGACCATGCCGGTGCATTGGCGTTGCTGGCGCAACTTCTCTGCCGCCCGGGCCAGGTAGGTGGCGATCGCCTCCCTGAGCTGGCCCAGCTCGCGGATTGGCTGGCCAAAGCTGCGGCTCACGCAGGTTTCCCTTTTGGCGGCTGGCAGCACCGTGAGTGGCAGACAGGCCACGCCCCGCAGCTCCTGTTGCAGACGCACCCCCACCACCCCACATTTGTGCCGTAATTCACCGCTGGCCATGTCGCGCAGGGCCCTGGCGTCGGCAACGCCCCTCAACCGGCACCAGCGCGAGAGTTTGCGGCCGATCCCCCACACGTCTTCGATGGCTACCGCCTCTAGATAGGGGTCGGGATCGTCGATGGCCCCAAGGTCAAGGATTCCTCCGTGGGCCTGGTTCCCCTTGGCGAGCTTGTTGGCCAGCTTGGCCAGCACCTTGGTGGAGGCCACCCCCACCGCCACCGGTAGGCCGAGTTGGCATTGCACCGCATGGCGCAGCTGCAGGGCCCATTGGCTGAGATCACCATCGCCCTGGGGGCGGTGCAGTTGGCCGAAGGCCTCATCGATCGAATAGATCTCCAGCTCCTCCACCCACCGCTCCAGGGTGGCCATCAGCCGCTGGCTCATGTCGGCGTAGAGGGCGTAGTTGGAGCTGCGCACCAATACGCCCTGGCACTCGAGACTCCGCTTCACTTGGAAGTAGGGAACCCCCATGGCGATGCCCAGGGAGCGGGCTTCGCGACTGCGGGAAACAATGCAGCCATCGTTGTTGGAAAGCACCACCAAGGGCCTTCCCAGCACGCTGGGGTCAACCACTGCTTCACAGGAGGCGTAAAAGTTGTTGCCATCGATCAGGGCTACGGCAACTGGCCTGGGTCCGCGGTGATTTGGCTCCATCCCAACCTCAGAAACTGTGGATGCGCTGGGTCGCCACGCCCCAGAGCCGTGCGTCATCGCGGCCCGTCAGGGGGAGATCTCGATAGGCGGAATTGGCGGCCACCAGCAGCCAGTTTTCGCCCCTTTGGACCAGGCGTTTCAAGGTGAAACCATCCGCCAGGAGGGCCACCACGATGTGGCCGTGGTGGGCAGCCATGGCCCTGTCTACGAGCAGCCAGTCGCCGCCCTGGATACCGGCGTCCTGCATCGAATCACCGCTGACCCGCAGCAGCACGGTGGCCTGTCGGTGGCGCACCAATTCCTGGTTCAGGTCAATGCCTATTGCCTCTCCACCCTCTCGGTCCACCCCGTCGTTCACACCGCTGCCCAGCACCAACGCAAACCGACGCTAGTTCATTTGAACTATTCTGGTGTGGTGTCGCTGCCACCCGTGAAGCGGCGATAGAGGGCGAAGCCGCCGGCGCCCCAAGCCAGCGTCCAGATCACGAAGGTGGTGAGGGTGCCGAGCTGGCCGGTTTCCAGGGAATAGATCCCGGCGTTGATCAGGCCGGCATCGATCAAGGAGCCGCCAATGCCCCAGCCCAGCACCCAGCTGAATAGAAAGCCGATGGCTTGAAGATTGCCTGTCATGGCCAGGAAGTTAGGCGATAATGGC
>NZ_JAGQBV010000037.1:0-25981 GCF_024345815.1 Cyanobium sp. HWJ4-Hawea
CAGCAGGGCAATCAGGGCGGCCACCAGCTTTTCTTCTTGGGAAACCTTCGGGGAAACAACAGCCACAGGTGATAAGGGCAGCACTCAAACCACCCAGTGCCCAGGTCGTCCCATCGCCAGTCGCGGCGGCTGCCCTGGCATCCGATTGACTCCTTAGGCTCTTTTGATCTGGCAGCGAGCTGTGGCAAGTACCCCTGCAACGACCGACAAGCCTGGTACTGGCTCAAAGCGGTTTCCCCTAGTCCACAAGCTTGTCCAGTTCCAACGTGAACCGGAGGGCAGCCCTTCATGATCACCATCCCTAAACTGCTAGCAAGTAGCAAGCAGTAGGTCGTCTTGACGCGCACGCTCTACATCCGCCACGTACCCGATGACGTGGCCGAACGCCTGGAGCGGCTGGCCATCCGAGCCGGCGTGCCGTTGAGCACCTTTGCGTTGCAGGAGCTAAGCGAAACAGCCCGCCGTGCCGACAATGCCGAGCTGCTCCAGGCCCTGCCTTCGGTGGACCTGGACCCAAGCGAGATTCTCGAGGCCCTGCGTCATAGCCGCGCTGAACACTGATGGTGGTCGTGGATGCCTCGGTGCTGGTGGATGCGCTATTGATCGATGGCCCCGCCCGGGCGCGGCTTGCCTTGGCCAACCTCCAGGCACCAGAGCTGATCGATGCCGAGTTGCTCTCGGTGCTACGCCGCCTCGTTCTTGCCCAGCGCCTGCAAGAGCAGGTTGCGCTGCAGGCCCTAGCCACCAGCCAGCGGTTGGGACTGCGTCGTCACGCCAGCCGCCACCTTTGGCCGCGGGCCTGGGAGCTGCGCTCCAACCTCAGCGCCTACGACGCGCTCTACGTTGCCCTGGCCGAACAGCTTGGCGCCACCCTGCTCACCTCTGATGCCCGGGCAGCCCGTGCGCCTGGCCTGCAGTGCCCTGTGGAGGTAGTGGAGGCGTAATCCAGGACAGCGGGATAGACTGTGTGTATATCCCAGGAGAGTAGCCATGGTCGCGATCACCAAGTTGTTCCTCAGCAATCGCAGCCAGGCGGTGCGCATCCCGGCAGACCTGCGTCTGCCCGAATCTGTGAAGGAGGTGGAGGTGCGGGCCTGCGGTCAGGAGCGGATTATTGCCCCGGCGGGCCGCAGCTGGGACAGTTTTTTTCTGGATGGCCCCCCGGCAAGTGATGATTTTCTCGCAGAGCGTGCCTCCCAGGAGCAGGCCGATCGCGACACCTTTTGATCCAGGCCGTGCTCCGTTATCTCCTGGATACCAACATCTGCATCTATGTGATCAAGCGGCGACCGGCGCAGATGCTGGAACGCTTCAATAGTCATTCCGGGCACATGGCGATCTCAGCCATCACGCTGTCTGAGCTCCTCCATGGCGTTGAGAAAAGCGCAGTTCCAGATCGCAATCTTGGCGTTGTTGAGAACTTCTGCGGCCGTCTAGAGGTGCTGCCCTACGGCGGTAAAGCCTGCCTCCACTTCGGCCAGATCCGTGCTGGCCTGGAGCATCAGGGTCTACCGATCGGCGTGAACGATCTGCACATTGCCGCCCATGCCCGCAGCGAGGGGCTGACTCTGGTGAGCAACAACCTGCGTGAGTTCCAGCGGGTTGAAGGGCTGCTGCTGGAGAACTGGGCCTGAAGACTTGGGAGGCCTGAACTATGCAACCCTTGCATCACTCACCCACCACAGTCTCCGCAACAAGGGACAAAGCAAGCTTGACCTGGGCATAGGAGAGGCGGTGCAGCTACCGGGCCTCGCACCTGGCGACGGAGCGGTACAAGACAAAGACAAGGCCATGCTTTCCGAAATCATTGCCAAGCTCAACGACCTATTCACAGGCGACCTCAGCGACGGCGACAAAGTCGGCTACATCGGCAAGGTTATTCGCAACAAACTCCTCGAATCAAAGACCCTGCAACAGCAGGCTGCGAGCAATAGCCGCGAGCAGTTCGCCAATTCCCCAGGCCTAGCTCGAGTCCAGCAGGATGCAATCATCGACGCCCTCGACGCGCACCAAGCCATCAGCAGTCAGGCCCTAAACAACCCCGAGCTAAAGAAGCGGATGCTGGAGCTCTTACTAGGGAGCTTCAACCTTTGGGAGGGTCTGAAGGAGAAGGCCACGGCCACCAATGGCGCCAGCGATGCCTGAAGCAAAAAAGACACTCAAATTAAGTTCAGATGAGCAGCCCTGCTTCAGAGCCACGGGCCAGTTGATCTTGTTCTTTGCCCGCCAAGAATTAGCTTTCTTTGCCATGAATATTGATGAGCCTGGGCCGTAACTGCCTGCAACGCGTCTAGCGTTGTCACCGCCAAGGGAATGGCTGAGGTGCTTGCTCTTATCCGCACAAATGCCTCCTGCCGGCAGGCGGCATTCTTGCTTGTGATGGCGGGGTTGGGGTAATCCCCTTCTCTCCTGCAGGAGGCCTTTCATCACTAGCCCTAAGTAAGGCCCATCGGATCGTTCGACAGGAGGGCAAACCATAGTTGGCTCGTGGTATCAGCTACTACAGCCTCTAGGCCATTCTGCCCGTGGTCTTTCCCATGCTCAGCTTCTGGTCAGCATGGTCAACAACCCATCCAATCATTCACGGAAAAAACAGCTAGGATTGGAGCAACGCTGGCAAATCATTATGAAAACCGAAGACCTGATTCTGGAAATTCAATCACTACCCGTAGAGGAGCGGACTCGAGTAGCTGATTGTATTCTCCGTTCCCTCAATCCAACGGTCTCTGATGTTGATCGGCGGTGGGCTGATCTGGCTGCAAAGCGATTGAAAGACATTCGTACTGGCGCCGTTAAGCCCGTTGCTGGTGATGACGTTTTTGATGAGATCTGGCGGCGATTGAACTGATGCAGATCGTCTTCCATCCTGACGCGCGGGACGAGCTCAATCGTGCCATCAGCCACTACGAGGACAGCGAGCCAAGACTTGAATATCAATTCGCCGTCGAGATATACGCGGCCGTTGAGCGAATCAAGACCAACCCAATCCTATGGCCCATGCTGGATTATGAGGTTCGCCGCTGCCTGGTTCACCGCTTCCCCTATGGCGTGATCTATTTCGTTGATGAGAAACGATCAACAGTTCTGATTCTGGCCGTCATGCATCTCCATCGACAGCCTGGCTATTGGAGTGATCGAGCATGACATTTCCCCTTACCAGGCTGACTGAAGCCAACCCCAAGGTCGAGCCGATGCCTGCCACCACCTTTGCTGAATTTGCCGGCTGCGCCGCCTATTCGCTGCTGGATTCCTTGCAGGTGGATCCTCAGGCCAGCGGCGATGGCCAGGATCACCGGCCCCGCCAGGTGTTCTCCGGCCACTACGTGCCGGTGACGCCGAAGCCGCTGCCGGAGCCCCGTTATGTGGCCCACAGCCAGGCCCTATTCAATGAGCTGGGCTTGGCGGATCAGTTGGCCCACGACGGAACCTTCCGCCAGCTGTTTTCTGGCGACATCAGCGTTGCCATCGAGCCGATGCGGCCGTTTGGCTGGGCCACCGGTTATGCCCTCTCGATCTATGGCACCGAATACATCCAGCAGTGCCCCTTCGGCACTGGCAATGGCTACGGCGATGGCCGGGCCATCTCCATTTTTGAAGGCCTGTTCAATGGCAAGCGCTGGGAGCTGCAGCTCAAGGGCGGCGGCCCAACGCCCTACTGCCGCGGCGCCGATGGTCGGGCCGTGTTGCGCTCCAGCGTGCGCGAGTTTTTGGCCCAGGAGTTGATGCATGCCCTTGGCGTGCCCACTTCCCGCTCCTTGACGCTCTATGCGTCTGGCTCCGAAACTGTGCGCCGGCCCTGGTATTCCCCCAACTCCAGCTCGTTTGATCCCGACATCCTGGTGGACAATCCAGCGGCGATCACCACCCGGGTGGCGCCGTCTTTTCTGCGGGTGGGCCAGCTGGAGCTGTTTGCCCGCAGGGTCCGCAGCAAGGCCCATCCAACTGCACTGGGCGAACTGCGCATGATCGTGGCGCACCTGATTGAGCGGAACTACCGGCCTGAGATCGATCCAAACCTGGACTTCACCGACCAGGTGCTGGAGCTGGCCGGTTTGTTTCGCGCCCGACTCACGTCTCTGGTGGCCCACTGGCTGCGGGTGGGCTACTGCCAGGGCAATTTCAACAGCGACAACTGCGCCGCTGGCGGCTACACCCTCGACTACGGCCCCTTTGGTTTCTGCGAACTATTTGACCCTGGCTTCCAACCCTGGACCGGTGGCGGCGAGCATTTCAGTCTCTTCAACCAACCACTTGCCGCCGAAGCCAACTACCAGATGTTCTGGTCTGCGATCCGGCCCCTGCTTGAGGGCAACACCCAGGCCCTGACGCGACTTGACCAGATCCGCGAGGGCTTTGCTGAGGTGATGAACCGGTCGCTCGAGGCGATGTGGGCTAGCAAGCTCGGCCTAGGCAGCCCCGATGCCGCCCTGGTGAACGAACTGCTTGAGCTGATGCTTGCTTCCAAGTTGGATTACACGATCTTTTTCCGTCGGCTGTCAGAGATGCACTCCACCATCCCCGAGCAGTACGCGGCTTTGCAGGAGAGCTTCTACCAGCCCAGCTCAGCAGAGCTCGATCGGCAATGGGGCGATTGGCTAAAGCGTTGGCGTGGGCAGATCTCAGCCAACGGCGATTTGGCTGCCACATCTGCGGCCATGAAACGCGTCAACCCCGCCATCACTTGGCGCGAGTGGCTGGTCGCTCCGGCCTATGAACAGGCGGCCCAAGGGGACACGACCCTGATCCAGGAGCTGCAGGCCCTGTTCAGCCAGCCCTACGAAGCACCACCGGCGGATCTGGCGACGCGATACGACCGCCTCAAGCCCAGGCAGTTCTTCAACGCCGGCGGCGTGTCGCACTACAGCTGCTCTTCTTAACCAGCCTTTGAATCCAATCTGGACGGCCCCAGATTCCAATCTGGCCGCTGGCAGATTCCAATCTGGACGCTAACTTGGTCCAATCTGGACGGGGGGAGAGCATGGCGAATAGGCCGCTGTTGACGCGCTGTCTCACCCCCTTGCTGCGGGAGGCCCTTGCCGATACGCCGGTGCTGCTGCTCAACGGACCGCGGCAGGCGGGCAAGACCACCTTGGCCAGCTCCCTTGCTGCATCAATGGCTTCGGATGGCTTTCGGTATTTCAGTCTTGACGATGCCGCCACACTGCTCTCGGCCAGGGAGGATCCCACTGGTTTTGTGGAGAGTCTGAATAGGGCCGTGATCGATGAGGTCCAGCGAGCCCCAGAGCTGCTGTTGGCGATAAAGAGAACTGTGGATACCGACCGCAGACCGGGTCGTTTCCTGCTGACGGGGTCAGCTGATCTGCGCACCCTGCCCGCCGTGGCCGACTCCCTAGCCGGGCGCATGGAGGTGCAGACCCTGCTGCCGCTGGCTGGTTGTGAACTTGAGGGCAGCGAAGGGCTATGGCTGGAGATGGTCTTCAACGGAGAGGTCCCCCAGCTAGCTGGCGGTCGAATGGTTGCCGACCAGGGCGATGGGCTGGTGGAGCGGGTGCTGCGCGGCGGCTATCCAGAAGCCGTGGCCCGAGAGTCAAGTAGGCGGCGTGAGTCTTGGCTGCGTCAGTACACCGGTGCTCTGCTCAGCCGCGATGTTCGCGACATTGCCCATATAGACAAGCTTGAGCAGCTGCCTCGACTGTTGCGTGCCCTGGCATCAATGGCAGGTCAGCTCACCAATGTGAATCAGCTGGCTGGGCAGGTGGGATTGGACCACAAGACGGCATCGAAATATTTGGGGGTGTTTGAGCAATTGTTTTTGTTGCGGCGTATCCAGCCCTGGTGGAGCAACCGCCTCTCGAGAATCGTGAAAACCCCGAAGCTGCATTTCCTGGATTCCGGCCTGCTGGCCAACCTGCTCGGCTGCAACACGGCCAGCCTGCAGAGTGACCGTTCCCGCTTTGGTCCATTGCTCGAGAGCTTTGTGGTCAGTGAGTTGATCAAGCTGGCCAGCTGGAGCAATGGTGATCTGCAGGTGCTGAGCTATCGCGACAAGGACCAGAGGGAGGTGGATGCGGTACTTGAAAACAGTGCTGGCCTGATCGTGGGGGTTGAGGTGAAGGCCAAGGCCTCGGTGCAGGGCCGGGATTTCGATGGCTTGCGGCGATTGGCTGATCTGGCTGGGGATTCGTTTATCGGGGGCTTTGTGCTGTATGACGGCAGTGAGACCTTGCCGATGAGTAAGGGGTTATGGGCGGTCCCGCTCGCCACTTTGTGGCGTGTTTAGGGGATGCTGTTGTCGATTAAGGGCCGCTCGAAGCCTCTTTTCTAAGCCTGATCAGAGCTTTTTGGCTGTCATGCGCCTCGCCTCTACGAGCCTCTGGTTCAGGCTCCAATAAGCAGGGGAATTTCCATCAACCATTCTTTCCCCACCCCCCGCGGCCTGAGACCAGGCGCTAAAACCTCAGCTGAGCGGGATGCGATTCGCCTGCTGCTTTTCCCAGCGGCTGAATAGGTCTGGGCGGCGCTGCGCCGTGCGCTCCTGCTGTTGTTGGTTGCGCCAGCGGGCAATGGCGCCGTGGTCGCCGGAGCGCAACACCGCTGGCACTTCCATGCCCCGAAAATCTGCCGGACGGGTGTAGTGGGGGTGCTCGAGCAGCAGGGTGCTGTGGCTTTCCTCCTCTAGGGAGGCGGCCGTACCCACGGTGCCGGGTAGCAGTCGCACGACCCCATTGATGATCACGGCGGCGGGTAACTCCCCACCGGTGAGCACAAAATCACCGATCGAAATTTCCTCATCGGCAAGGCTGCGGATGCGTTCGTCGAAGCCCTCGTAGTGGCCGCAAAGGAAGACCAGCTGCCCATAGCCCGTTGCCCAGCGGCGTAAATCGGCCTGCTCCAGCGGTTTGCCCTGGGGGCTCATCAACAGCACCCGTCGCTGCAGCTGCAGGGGGATGGATTCAAAGGCCGCAAAGACCGGCTCCGGTTTGAGCACCATCCCCGCCCCACCGCCATAGGGCTCGTCGTCGACCTTGCGGTACCGGTCCGTGGCGAAGTCGCGGGGGTTGTGGGTGTGGAGTTCGGCGATGCCGGCACTAAAGGCGCGGCCGATAACCCCCAGCGCCAGCAGCGGCATGAAGGCCTCCGGGGCCAGGCTGACCACATCCAGTCGCATCACAGCGCAAAACCCATGGGCTCTAGGTCTTGCTGACCCGGCGAATTTCCGAGCTGAAGTAGGCCTGGCTTGGCAGGCCGCCGGTAGGTGTGTGCACCCAGGAGCGCAGCCGCAAATTGGGTTTGGTGAACCAAATCCGTTCGCGCCGCTCGCCGCCTGCCAGCACCAGCTCGAGGCCTCCATCGGTACCCAGCTCCCAGCTGCCCTCTTCGCTGCCTTGCCCGCCGCCTTGTGGGTTTATGCAGCGGTAGTTCCCCTGGCTTTCAAAAATCAGTTTCTGGGCCAGCCCGCCCTTGGGCCCCATGCTCAGGCCGCCGGGTTCACCGGGGCTCTCGGGTTCGAGGTAGGCAACAACCAATTCGCCCCGTTCACTGCTGTGCCAGCTGTTGTCGTCTTCGCTGGCATCTGGGGCGCCCAGCACAAAATCGCTGTTTAGGGCCATCCATTCGCCAGCGCAAAGGCGCAAAAAGGCCCCGATCTCCTCGGGCGGGAAGGTTGGTGATTCGCTCATGCTTTCGATTCTCTCAATCCCCCCGATAGCCCAGCTCGGCCAGGCGGGCCGCACTGCGCCGCCAGCCCGGCACCACTTTTATAAACAGCTCGAGATACACGGGCCCGGAGAAAACCTTCTCCATCTGCAGCCGGGCCCCCTGGCCAATGGTGCGCAGCATTGACCCACCCTTGCCAATCAAGATCCCCTTCTGGCTTGCCCGCTCCACCAGCACCGTGGCCAAGATCGCCGTCCTGGGTCCGTCATCCACCACCCGATCAATGCTTACGGCCACCGAGTGGGGCACCTCTTCCCTGGTGTGGCTGAGCACCTGTTCGCGGATCAATTCAGCCATCAGCAACTCCTCCGGCTGGTCGCTGACCGCATCGGCTGGATAGAGGTGCGGACCGAGGGGCAGATCGGCGGCCAGGGCTTCCACCAGCTCCCCCGTGCCATCACCCTGAAGGGCGCTGACCGGGTGCAGCGGCCAATCCGCCAGGTCGCGGTAGCTCTGGGCCAGGGCTTCTGCCTGCTCCGGATCCACCAGGTCGTTTTTATTGAGGGCCACATGCACCGGCACCTGGCGCTGGCGCAGCAGTTCCACGATGAAGCCATCACCCCGGCCGGCGGGTTCGCTGCCATCCACCAGCAGCAGCACCACATCCACTTCGCCGATGGCGCCCCGGGCGCTTTGCACTAGCCGCTCCCCCAACAGGTGATGGGGTTTGTGGATGCCTGGCGTGTCGAGCAGCACCAGCTGGGCCCTGGGGGTTGTCAGGATTGCCCGCAGCCGGTTGCGGGTGGTTTGGGCCACCGGCGAGGTGATCGCCACCTTCTCTCCAACCAGTTGGTTGAGCAGGGTGCTTTTGCCCACATTGGGCCGGCCAATTAGGGCCACAAAACCGGAGCGAAAATCCTCAGGCGGCTCCGGCATGCGGATCGCAGCAGCTGGATCCGGGATCGGTAGCCCTTGAAAAGCAGGGGGGTGGCTTGGCTCCATAACCTCAACACTGTCAGCCCGCCGCCCCAAATGACGGATTCAGCCCCAGATCAGCCCGTAAAACCCAGTTTTCAGCAGGCGATGGAGATCACGGCCCAGTGGTTGTTGCTGTGGGAGCAGGGCGAACTCAGCGATGAGGTGCTCGCCGATCGGGTCGGGGAGCTGGTGGAGAGCCGTGACGGCGCCCGCGGCTTTTTCGTGGTTAGCCTCGCCGGTGATAGCCCTCTAATGGACAGGCTGCCCGAACCCCTGGTGCTGCAGCTGCGCCTAGCTGGTGAAGGGGTCGTTGATCTCTCGGCCCGCAACCTGGCGATGAGCACGGCAATGGCCATGCACCACGGCCGCGGTGGCGATGCGAGTCAGCAGGAGGGCTCCCAAAGGGTGCAGGGGCGCTGCACCGAGCTACTGCGCCTGCTTGAGCCCCTGGCGGTGAAGCAGCGGCTGGAGCAGCTGTTGGCGGCCACCAACGGCGAAGGAGAGGATGTGGCCTTCCTGGAGCGCTGGGGCTACGACGACAAACAAAAGGCCTCGATCGCAGCTGCGATCGAGGCCGTGGCCGAGTGAAAAGGGCCTAGTCGCGGCGACCGCCACCATTGAGGGCGATGATCAGGCGCAGGATGAAGATGAACAGGTTGATGTAGGTGAGGTACATGCCCAGGGCGCCGGCCAGGTACTGGTCGTCGCTGTAGGTGCGGGGCATGGTGTAGAAGTCGACGAAGGCCGCTCCCACAAACAACACGGTGCCGAAGCCGGCGATCAGCAACTCAAAGGTGCCGCCGTGGAAGATGCCGGGGGCAAAGATGCCTCCAATGATCTGCACCACCATCGCGACGAGCAGGCCAACGATCCCCAGGCCCACCACTGCAGTCAGCGATTGGCCGACGCTGTCGCTCATGCGACGACCAACCACTGAAGCCACCACAAAGGTGACTCCGGTGGCCAGTGCCGCCACCCCAATGGCCCCAATCCCTGCGGTGCCAATGGCCATGGCCACGATGCCGCTGAGGGTGAAGCCGGTGAGCAGGCTGTAGGCGGTCAGCAACGGCAGGGCCGTGCCGTTATTGCCCTTCATGGCGACGTTTTGCGCCACGAAGAAGAGGATGAAGTTGCCGATCAGGGCCACCCAAAAGAGCGGCATGAAAAGGGGAGGGTTGCTAGCCATAAGGGCCAGGCCACCCATCACTCCTGCGGCTGTGAGCACCATGCCGCCGCCCACGAAGGGCAGGGCCTTGTTGACCACATTGGGCCCCACGAGGGCGCTGCTTTGCGCCTCGCGGATGGCCTGTTGAAAATTGCTGCTGGCCGGCATGGCGCACCAGGGGGATGAACTGGAGCCATCCTGGCAGTGATGATTAGTTGTTGGTTGGCCTGGGGGTGCGGATCTCCCCATGGCTGCTTGCGTCCAGGGCGGCATAGGCATCCACCAGCCGCTGCACAAGGGGGTGGCGCACCACATCGGCGCTGGTAAGCCGGCAGATGGCAATCCCTTCAATACCTTCCAGCACCTGGGCGGCTTCCGTCAGTCCGCTGGCCACGCCCCTTGGTAGGTCGACCTGGGTGGGATCACCGGTGACCACCATCCGCGAGTTTTCACCGAGGCGGGTCAAGACCATCCGCATTTGGGCACAGGTGGTGTTTTGGGCCTCATCGAGGATCACAAAGGCGTCTGCCAGGGTGCGGCCACGCATGTAGGCCAGCGGCGCCACTTCGATTACGCCCTTCTCCAGTAGGGATGTGGTGCGCTCTGGGCCGAGCAAGGCGTGGAGGGCGTCGTAGAGGGGGCGCAGGTAGGGGTCAACCTTCTGCTGCAGGTCGCCGGGAAGGAAGCCAAGGCGCTCGCCTGCCTCCACCGCCGGCCTGGTCAGCACCAGCCGCTCCACCTTGCGTTCGCTCAGCATCCGCACCCCATGGACGGTGGCCAAGAAGGTTTTGCCCGTGCCAGCGGGCCCCAGGGCCAGGGTGAGGTCGTGGCGCTCCATCGCCTCCACATAGGCCTTTTGTTTAAGGGTGCGGGGGCGCAGCAACTTGCCGCTCTGGCTCCTGGCCAGCACCTGCTTGCCCAATTGTTGGTGCTCCTCACCACGCCCGGCATCTAGGGCCTGCAGGGCGATTTGCACATCCACCTGGCCCACCGCCTGGCCTTCCTGCCAGAGGGGTCTAAGTAGTTCCACCAAGGCCGCCGCCCGCTCCAGCTGGTTGGGTTGGGCCCGGATTACCAAATCCAAACCCCGCAAAACCAGCGATGCCCCGGTGAGGGCTTCGAGGCGATGCAGGGTGGAGGCCCGCTCATCACCGGCGATGGCCAGGGCCGCCGCCGGATTGGGCAGGGTGATTGAAAAAGTGATCAGGCCCTCGGCTTCAGCCATGGGGCGGCTGATCAAGCTTCAGCTGCTTCTTCGGCAGGGGCTTCTTCAGCAGCAGCAGTTGCGGCGGCAGCTTCAGCTTGGGCAGCGGCTTCAACCTTGGCCGCAGCCTCAGCTTCTGCTTGGGCGGCAGCTTCAGCCTTGGCAGCAGCGGCTGCATCGGCAGCTTCCTTCTTGGCCTGCTTATCAGCAGCTTCACGGGCCAGGGCCTGCTTCTGCTTGCCAACGGTTTCAGCGGCACGCACGGTCTTCTCGACCAGGCCACCTTTCTCCAGCAGGGAGAGGACGGAATCGGTGGGTTGGGCGCCCTGGCTCAGACGGGCCCGAATGGCTTCGGTGTCGAGACGGGTTTCCTTGGTGCGGGGGTTGTAATAGCCCAGCTCTTCCAGGGGCCGGCCATCCCGACGGGAGGTGCTGTTGGTCGCGACGAGGCGGAAACTCGCTTCCCGCTTCTTACCGAACCGCTTCAGGCGGAGCTTGATCATCGAGGCCTAACCACTAGGTGTCCAGTGGTCCAATGTACCTCTTGGGGTGCCTAGAGCTGTCCGAAGCCCTTGCGCTTTTTAGGTGGCTTGTGGGACTTGCGCGAGCCAGCAGCGGCACCGCCACCGGGCCCTCCACCCATGGCAGGCATCCCCGGCATTCCGGGCATTCCGGGCATTCCCCCCATGCCCGGCATCCCAGGCATGCCGCCGCCCCGGGTCATCTGCTGCATGAAGCCACGCATTTTTTGGAAGTCGGCCAGCACCTTGTCCACATCTGCGCTGGTGTGGCCGCTGCCTGAGGCGATGCGCCGCCTTCTGGACGGTTGCGAGGCGAGCAGCTCGGGCTGATTGCGCTCGGCTTCGGTCATCGAGCCGATCATCGCTTCAATTTTTTTGAGCTGCTGCTCCCCCTGCTTGAGCATGCCGTCGTCGAGCTTGTTCATGCCCGGAATCATTTTCATCAGGCCGCCTAGGGAGCCCATGCGCTTGATCAGGCGCATCTGCTGGAGGAAATCGGAGAAGTCGAAGCTGGCTTCCTGCAGCTTTTGCTGCATCCGTTCCACATCGGCCAGTTCCACCTCCTTTTGGGCCTTCTCCACCAGGGTGAGCACGTCGCCCATGCCCAGGATCCGGCTCGCCATTCGCTCAGGGTGGAAGGGCTGCAGCGCCTCCACCTTTTCGCCCGTGCCGATGAATTTGATCGGAGCGCCACTCACCTTGCGGATCGAAAGGGCCGCGCCACCCCTGGAGTCGCCGTCGAGCTTGGTCAGCACCGCCCCGGTGATGCCCACCTGTTCATGGAAGGCCCGGGTTAGGTCGGCGGCCTCCTGGCCGATCATCGAATCCACCACCAGCAGCACTTCGTCGGGAGCTGCTGCTTCGCGGATGCGAACCATCTCCTCCATCATCGCTTGATCGATCTGGAGTCGGCCGGCGGTGTCGACCAACACTGTGTCGAAACCCTCCGCCTTGGCCTTAGCAATACCGGCGGCAGCAATGGCCTCGGGCTTGGCATCGGCCCCCAGACTGAACACCTCCACGCCGATCTGGCTGCCCAGGGTGGTGAGCTGGTCGATGGCGGCGGGGCGGTAGACATCCGCAGCCACCATCAGGGTTTTGCGCCCCTGGTCCTTGAGATAGAGGCCGAGCTTGGCGGTGGCGGTGGTTTTACCTGCCCCCTGGAGGCCCGCCATCAGCACCACGCTGGGCCCCTGCCCCTCGGGCTTGGCTGGGGCCAACGGCGCGTTTTCGCCGCCCATGATCTCGACCAGCTGGCCATGCACCAGCTGGATGAATTTCTGGTCGGGGCTAATGCCGCGAACCACCTCCTCCCCCACGGCCTTGCGCCGTACTTCGGCCACGAAGTCCTGCACCACCGGCAGGCTCACATCGGCCTCCAACAGGGCCCGGCGCACCTGTTTGAGGGCGCCCTCCACATTGGTCTCGGTGATGCTGGCCTGGCCCCTCAGGCTTTTGACGGCATCTTCAAACCGCTGGGATAGCTCGTCGAACATCAGGCTGGGTACTCAGCAGTAACAAGATCGTAAAAACTGGTCAATGGCTTGGCAGCTATTGGTTGGGGACTTTTTCGTAATAAACCAGTCGCCAACTGCCTCCGTCCAGGCCAAACACGTAGCGATTGCGCAGGGTCATGGTGCTGGTGGGGCCCTGGGGCTTGCCGGCCGCATTGAGCACGGTTTCGCGGTATTCGAGGCTCACGTCGGCGGCAATGCGGTTGGCCCTGCGTTGATCGATTTCAAAATTGGTGATGCGGGTGCTGATCTGCTGGGTGGTGCCCCTTTCCTGGTCCGTGGCCCGTTGGGCCTGGAGGTGCTCGATCGGCGCTGGCCTGGCCATGGCCTCGAGGCTCTCTTTGCTTTCTTTACCTGCCAGAACCTCAGCCTTTGCCGTTAGCCAGGCCTCCAGCAGGGCGCGCACCTGGTCATCGCTGGGATTTGCTGCCACGAGGGGCACTGCCGCCGGCACCAGCTCCGGGGGCTTGGGGGGGGCTGGTTTTGGGGCGGCGGGCTTGATGGCCAGTGCTGGTTTGTTGATGGCGCTGGTTTGCGGTTGGTTTGCGAGCTTCGAAACCACCGCAGCTGCCCCCACTGCCACGACTAGGGCTGCTCCAGCCGCGCCCCATTGGTTTTTGCTGGGCCTGCTGGGGATCAGGTTTTGGGGCAGGCCCCAGTTTTGGGGCCACTGCCAGTTTTCGGGCCAGCGCCAGTTATCCGGCCACTGCCAATTGGGTAGCAGCGAATCCAGCCAGGGTTCGTCCTCTAGATCGTCTAGGTCTTGGTCGTACTGATTGTCTTTATTGAGCTGACCGTATTGATTTGCTGGGGCGGGGCCTGCGGCAAATGGGTTGGGGCCCCCTAGGGCCAGGGACGGGGCCGTTTGTTCAAACGGTGCTGGGATTTTGGGGTCATGGCGTTCCACGTAGGCCTGCACATCGCGATCGGCGAAGTAGGCCTCCAGGTCGGCGTCGGCCTCCAGGTCGCGATAGCCGGGCAGCACATCGCGCTTGAGCCAGTCGCTGCAATGGGCGCAAAGTTGGGCAAGGGGGTCGCTGCTCTGGCTTGCTACCCACTGCTTTTGGGCCGGGCTGGCGCCCTTTTCAAACAGCTCCCTTGCCTGCTCCACTTCGCCCAGAAGCAAATGCAGGCAGGCCAGCAGGGTTTCGGGCTGCGGCTCTTTGCAGGCCTGAAGCCGTTGTTTGGCGGCGGCAATGCGGTCGGGTTTGCGTTGGACAAAGCCCGAGGCGGTGAGGGCTTTTGTGGCTAGGGAATCGGCCTTGGCCGAGCGGGGCATTTCGCCTTCATCTGCCCAGCGACTAAACAAATCCACCTGTTCTTGAACGGTCAGGAAGGCGCGGATTTGCTTGAAGAAGGCTTCAAATTGTTCGCTGTCCAGGAGCGGATCAGCGATTCCATCGAGGCCGCCGCGGCGTTTGACCAAGTCCTCGAGTAAGGCCATGCCCTCGGCCCGTTCGCCGCTGGCGGTGAGGTTGCGGCTCAGTAGATCGAGTACCCGGTAGGGGGTCAAGCCCTCCAGCTCATCGCTGAGTTGCTGGCGTAGGGCGGGCCATTGGCCCATGCGCTGGAGTACTTGCAGACCCTGCTTGAGGATTTGGGCGGCGCCCTCATAGCGGCGTTGGGCGTGTAAATCGGCTGCTCCGGCCAGGCCCGCCAGACCAGCCAGCAGGGCCAGGTCTGCCTCACGGCCACTGCCTAGGGCTGGTGCCTGGGGTGGTTGCAGGCTGCGACTGGCCAGTTCAAAACACTCCAGGGGCTGGCCTGCCTCGAGCAGCAGCAGCAGGCCACCCACCTCCAGGCTTGAGGACACATCCAGGGCTGCAATGGCCGCGCCGGCCGCCGTCGAGATGGCGGTTAGGTCGGTTTCGTAGGCCAGGCGCCGGTCGCTATCACTGAGTAGGTCCGCCGTAGCCCGCAGCAATTCTTCTCTGGCCTGCAGGGTCTCCGGGGTGAAGCCCAGGCTTGGCGGGCGATCGAGCCGTTGCTGCAGGGTGTGCAGAACCGATTGGGCATCGGTGGTTGGCCCCACACCAAGCAAGCGGAAGTGATCAATCGGTAGTTCCAACCTGCATCGCCCTTAGGTGGGTGACTTTAGGCAGGGTCAACGGTTTTGGCCGCAATTGGCCGACCCATTGGTGCTGGACCCCGTACAGTTAATTGAGGCATTGCACCCGAAATGACACAGGCAGACATGGGTCAGGAAACAGCGGCGGCCTCCGGTGTGCCCTCCTGCTCCGCCGATTCCACCCACGTGGCCGGTCCCCATGCCCAGCGCCTAGAAAATCTCTATCCGGCGACGCCCGCCGTAATCAACCGCGAGGAGGGCCTGATGCTCTACCGCGACATGACCCTGGGTCGGCGCTTTGAAGACAAGTGCGCCGAGATGTATTACCGGGGCAAAATGTTTGGTTTCGTGCACCTCTACAACGGCCAGGAGGCCGTCAGCACGGGCGTTATCAAGGCGATGAAGATGCAGCACGACTGGTTCTGCAGCACCTACCGCGACCACGTGCATGCCCTTAGTTGCGGGGTGCCTGCCCGGGAGGTGATGAGCGAACTGTTTGGTAAGGAGACCGGCTGCAGCAAGGGTCGTGGCGGCTCGATGCACCTCTTCTCTAAGGAGCACCACCTGCTGGGCGGCTACGCCTTCATTGGCGAGGGAATTCCCGTGGCCCTGGGGGCCGCCTTCACCAGCCGCTACAAGCGCGATGCCCTTGGCGATGCCTCCAGCGACTCAGTTACGGCTGCCTTTTTCGGCGATGGCACCTGCAATATCGGCCAGTTCTATGAATGCCTAAACATGGCGGCGGTGTGGAAGCTGCCGATTTTGTTTGTGGTGGAAAACAACAAGTGGGCCATTGGCATGGACCACAACCGCGCCACCAGCGACCCGGAAATCTGGCGTAAGGCAGCTGCCTTCGGCATGGCCGGAGAAGAGGTCGATGGCATGGATGTATTGGCGGTGCGGGCTGCCGCCCAGCGGGCGGTTGAGCGGGCCCGGGCCGGGGAAGGCCCAACCGTTTTGGAATGTCTCACCTATCGCTTCCGCGGCCACTCCCTGGCCGACCCCGATGAACTGAGGGCAGAGGAGGAGAAGGAATTCTGGGCCAAGCGTGATCCGATCAAGGGCCTAGCCGCCCAGCTGATCGAATTGAAACTGGCCAATGCCGATGAGCTGAAGGCCATCGAGAAGGAAATTGATGGGGTGATAGCCGACTGCGTTGAATTCGCCCTGGCCGCCCCCGAGCCCAAGCCGGAAGAGCTCACCCGTTACATCTGGGCAGAAGACTGACTGAGCCCTGGCTGATCGCCTACTGAGCCCTAGAGGCTGGTGGGCATCCTTCTGGTCAGGTTGCGCAATTTGCGCAAGGCCTTCAATTCCACCTGGCGCACCCTCTCGCGGGAAACATCCAGCAGCCGGCCGATCTCGGCCAGGGTGTGGCGCTCTGCCCCTTCCAGGCCAAAGCGCAGGTGCAGCACTTGGCGCTCCTGGTCGCTGAGGTGGCTCATCCAGCGGCCCAGTTGCTCCTGGTGCATGCCCCGCTCGACCCGCTCCAGGGGCTCCTCTTCGCTGTTGTCGGCAATCAGATCGCCCAGGAAGCTGCGGCCTTCATCGCCATTGATTGGTGCATCAAGGCTTGAGGTGGTCAGGGATTGGCGCAGCACGCTGTCGAGTTCTTCGATCGAAATCCCCATTTCCTCGGAGATTTCACTGCGGCTCGGCATGGCCCCCAACTTGTGGGCCAGATCCAGGCTCACCTTGCGAATCGCCGTGAGGCGTTCGCTTAGGTGCACCGGCAGGCGGATCGTGCGGGATTGGCAGGCAATCGCCCGGGTCATGCTTTGGCGAATCCACCAGAAGGCATAGGTGGAGAATTTGTAACCCCTGGTGGGGTCAAACTTTTCGACGGCCCGCTCTAAACCAAGGGAACCCTCTTGGATTAGGTCAAGTAATTCGAGGCCTTTGCTTTGATATTTTTTGGCGACGCTAACCACAAGCCTGAGATTGGCTTTCATCATCCGCGCCTTGGAGCGCTTACCAATTTTTATGGTTCTTTTTTCCTTTTCAGTTAGCTCCCGATCCCCCTCTTCCAGGATCGCCATCATGGCTTGCACCTGGTTGCCGAGTTCGATTTCTTCGGCTGGGGTTAGTAAGGGTTCGCGGCCAATTGTGGCCAAATACCAAGTGATCGGATCGCTACTTCGACGCCTACTGCTCTCGCTAGCCCGTGGGGAGGTGGAAGTCATGGGCTGGGTTTGGGTGACGTCAAATATGGGCTTCTTTTTTTGAATAGCCGAATGTTTTCACCAACGCTTTAGCTTTCAAACGCAAAACAACACATTCGCGGGTTTTCTGTTAGCTAACTCTGACGCAGCCGCCTGGGGCGTGCGGCACGTCTTGGAGTTGGCATTTCCTCCATGATGGGAACAAATCGGCGCCCGTCGCCCCGCCTGTCTTTCCCTTGAGCGCTACCCCTGCCCCCCTAGTGGCCGCTTCGCCTAAGGCGGCAAAGATCGTTGCGGCCACCCCTGCGGGGGCAGAGGCCCTGGAGCGGTTGCGTTCTTGGCCTGGGGAGCATCGGGTGGCGGTGGGCCTTTCCGGCGGGGTGGATAGTTCGCTCACCGCAGCTCTGTTGGTGGAGGCGGGCTGGGACGTGGAAGGCCTCACCCTTTGGTTGATGAGTGGCAAGGGGGCCTGCTGCGCTGAGGGCCTGGTTGATGCGGCTGGCATCTGTGAGCAGTTGGAAGTGCCCCACCACGTGGTGGATCAGCGCGCCCACTTCCAGGAGCAGATCGTCGATTTCCTTGTTGCGGACTACGGCTCTGGCCTTACCCCCCTGCCCTGCTCCCGCTGCAACCGGGAGGTCAAATTTGGACCGATGCTCGCCTGGGCCAAGCAGGAGCGCGGCCTGGAACGCATTGCCACCGGCCACTACGCCAGGGTGCGCCAGGCCAGCCAAAGCGACAACGGCCGCCATCAGCTTTTGCGGGGCCTAGACGGCCTAAAAGACCAGAGCTACTTCCTCTACGACCTGCCCCAGGAGGTGTTGGGCCGGCTGGTGTTTCCCCTGGGGGAGCTCACCAAGGCCGATACGCGCCTGGAGGCGGCCCGCCACGGTTTGCGCACGGCCCAAAAGCCGGAAAGCCAAGACCTCTGCTTGGCTGATCACCACGGCTCGATGAAGGCCTTTTTGGATGCCTACCTGCCCGAGCGACCCGGGGAGATCGTGCTTGTCGATGGCACGGTGGTGGGCAGCCACGATGGCATCGAGCACTTCACCATCGGCCAACGCAAGGGGTTGGGGGTGGCCTGGAGCGAACCCTTGCATGTGGTGCGGCTAGATGCGGCCTTGAACCGGGTGGTGGTGGCGCCCCGCGCCCAGGCTGCCCGCTCCGAATGCATTGTTGGTGCGGTGAATTGGGTTTCGATTGGGGCCCCCTTGGAGCCGATGCAGGTGGAGGCGCAGGTGCGTTATCGCAGTGCCCCTGAGCCGGCCCTGCTCACCCCATTAGCTGCCACCGATTCTGATGCGGCGGCCGGGCGCCCCCATCGGGTGCGGCTGGAGTTTGCGGAGGCGCAGTTCTCGATCACCCCTGGCCAGGCGGCAGTTTTCTATGCCGGTGAGGTGTTGCTGGGTGGCGGCCTGATTCAGCGCGATTAAGGCAGCTTGGTTAAGGCAGCTTGGTTAAGGCAGCGTGATAGCAGTTACCAGAAGGGATCACTGACCAGCTCCACCCTGATCTCACTAGTTGCTTTATTAGGAACAGTGGCGATGCAGGCCCGCACGGTTTCACCGTTGACATCGATTTCGCAGGCGCCGCAGCTGCCCCCCAAGCACCCCGTCGGAATGTCGTAACCGGCCCTGCTTGCGGCCTCAAGCCAATCGGTGCCGCCGGCTACCCGGCAGCTGCTGCCATCGGGCCAGTGGATCAAAACCTCACTCATGGCGTGTTCAGAAGGGGCTCCAGATTCACGTGCGGGGTCACCAGGCCTTTGTAATTGGAATCTCCTCTTCCCTAATCAGTGGTTTGGCATCAAACTCTAGGGAAATATCCAGTTCCCACAGTTCTTGTTCTCCTGTCAGTTGGGTTTTGAATAAGGTCGTTCGCTTGACGCCGGATTTGTTGAGACAGAGTCTACGTCTGGCTGCAGTCATGTTCGGGACAGCAGCAATTGCTCTGTGGAGTGATCGCACGGCCTATCTCTGGTATTCGCTAAATGCGGCGTTGATCGTTGTTGATGACAATGATGAGCTCACAATCCCGGCAGCTAAGGGAAGAATTTTTGGCACGATTCTGGGAGCATTAATTACCTTTCTTGTGCATACAATTGTATCCGGTTGGGTGGCGGTTTTGATCGCTTGTCTTTTTTGTCTTCCTTTGCTCCGCCTGATGGGTTGGCAAGGCGGTCTGTCCACTGCGATGACAATAATAGTGATGTTTTTGATGATTCCCGGCCAGGCGGATTTCAGCTGGAATTTTGTATTCAATCGCAGCCTAGATTTAATCATCGGAATAGTGGTGGCTGTGACTGTCTCTTTCCTCTTTTGGCCGCGCAATCGTCTGGTTGAGTTGGAGCGGCTTGATCTAGCACTAGATCATCAAATCAGATTGATTGGCGGATTCCATCTGATGTCTCCGATTCAACAGGCAACTTCAGCACACCTGATTAATGCAGAAGGCAGTCTTTTAAAATCGGCAGAGATTGATCTAACTGATGGGCTGCTGCGTTTGGCCCGACTTGTTGAATTGGCGATGCGCAGCCAACAGGCCGCAATAGTACGCCGCAAGCGCTGGTGGCAACGTTTGCTGCTCTGGGAGACTTTGCTTCACCATTTCCTAGAACTTGAACGCCATCAAGCGCTGTTTATATCGGGGAAGCGCTCGCCGTTGCTTACTGCGGCCATCGATGATGAGCGGCAGCGGGTCCAGCAGGCCTTGCACAGCATGACCCTTTGCCGCAACGCATGTCGCTGATTCAGCGCGAAGACCTGCGTTTGGCTATCTCCATCGGCTTAGCGGCCGGGCTGGGCAGCCTCAGTTCCGTGCCAGATGGCTATTACATGCCGCTAACGATTGCTGCGGTGATGGCTGGAAGCTACGGAAGTTCCTACGTCTTGGGGCTGCAGCGAGTGGTCTGCACGGGGCTTGGAGCCATTGTGTTGTTGATTTGTCAGCCAGCCCTAGCCTTGCTGCCATTTCCGTTTGGCCTGGGCCTGACACTTGGCCTAATCAGGTTGATTGGCGGTTTACTGGGGCTGCAGGCTGGCTATAAAATTGCAGGCTTGGTGGTGATTATGGGTTGGACGATGCAGTCCACCGCTGCTATCGATAGTTGGCTAGGGCTAAAGATCATCTGGACTGCCCTAGGAGTTCTGCTGGCGCTGCTCAGCCTGCATCTGTTCTGGCCAAATACGGCGATTAGAGATCACCATCGCAATGTTCAATCCTTGTTGGCAATGCAGCGTGAGGCGTTGCTTCAGGCGAGGGTTTTGATGACGGGTTCTACGGAGATTTGGCTGCAGCCAAGCGAACGTAAACAGATGCATCGGCAGTTAATGCATGCTCTGGTTGAGTTGAAAAAAAGTCGCCCTGCCGCGATTGTTGAATTAGGTGTTAATCCCTATGGCCAGCCCCTAGCCCACCTGTGGCACGAGTTGGAACGTTGTTGTGCGGCACTTGCTGGCTGTATTACTGCCTTGAGAGCTTTGAGAGAATTCCAGGAGTTTTCTGCTGAAATCGAGATTCTGCATTGTCAAGAAGCGGCACTTCTGGCAGGATGTATCGATCAACTTGGTGACTGGATAGCGCGCCTTAAGGCTAATCCACTTCAGCTTTATTCAATTCAGTTATAGCAGCAACCTAAATTTTTAAGAATCGATCTCGAGAGCCTAATTGATAAGTTGCGAACTCAAGAAGAGGCTATTTTTGCGCAGCAAAAAGAGGTTTCTTTTTCGTCTTCTGTGCATTTTAGCCGATTGGCTCGGCGTTGCTTGCTTTGTTACCAAGTTGGGTCGATTATCAAGAATATGGATCGTCGCTGGCTGGAATTGTCAACCAGGCGTTACGGGGCGACAATTAATCATTAGGGGCCAGTGGATTATTAACTCATTCATGGCGTGTTCAGAAGGGGCTCCAGATTCACGTGCTGCTCAAAGGCATCGGCCAGACGATCAAGCAATTCCTCCCTTTGTTGGCTGTGGTGGGGTTGGCATTCATTTAGGGGCGACAATCCTTTGCGCTGACGCAGATGGTTGAGCCAGCGCCTTCGCCAGGGGCCGCTCTCAAATACGCCGTGCAGGTAGGTGCCGGCCACGTTGTTTGCCACCCAGCCCAGCTCGGCGTAGGCGCAGAGCGGCTGGCAGGGGGCTAGGGCCTGGGTGCTGCCGCGGTGTAGTTCGAAGCCTTCAATCTGGAGGGTTTCGCAGTTGCTCCCGTTGCTGTTGAAGCCCGGCGCAGCTGGCCAAAGGGCCTGGCTACTGCGCTGTAGCAGGGCTTTGGGGCCGCCGAAAACGGTGCGCAGGGGGAGTAGGCCCAGACCCCCTACCTGGCCAAATCCCTGGCCAAATTCCTGGTTGTTATCGCCGCCTTCGCTGTCTTCCAATCCGCCAGGGTCACTGAGCTCCAGTCCAAGGATTTGCATGCCGCCGCAGATACCAAAGACGTGGCCGCCCTTTGACGCAAAGCTCTGCAGTTCGCTGCATAGGGCCGCAGCTTGCAGGGCTTTTAGGTCCCGCAGGGTCTGCTTGCTGCCGGGCACAATCACCGCATCGGGGCTGCCCAGCGCCTCCCCCGGGGCGACCCAGCGCAGTTGCACGCTTGGTTCGGCCTCCAGGGGATCCAGATCGGAAAAATTGCTGAGCGATGGCAGCTTGAGCACCACGATCTCAAGCTCAGCGCCAATCTTGCGGCCGCGGCGCTCCAGCAAGTCGAGGGAGTCTTCCGGCGGAAACAACTCATCCAGCCAGGGCATTACGCCAAGCACCGGAATCCCGGTTTCCTTTTCTAGCCAGCGCCGCCCTTCGTCAAATAATTCGCGGCGGCCCCGGAAGCGATTGATCAACAGGCCCCTAATGAGGGGCCGCTCCACTGGCCGCAGCAGGGCCAGGGTGCCCACCAGCTGGGCAAATACCCCGCCCCGCTCGATGTCGGCCACGAGGATGCAACGGGCCCTTAGGTATTGGGCCAGCCGCAGGTTTGTCAGGTCGCGGGATTGGAGGTTTACCTCTACCGGGCTGCCGGCCCCCTCCAGCACCAGCCGACCGCCGGGATGGGCGGCCTGCAGCTGCTCGAGCCCGGTGCGGATGGCGGCCCAACCGGGGCGAAACCAATCCCGGTAGTAATGCTCAGCCCGGGCATTGCCCACGCTCTTGCCCAGGTGGATTACCTCGCTGGTGCTGTCACCCTGGGGTTTAAGCAGCACCGGATTCATGGAGCACTGGGGTTCCAGGCCCGCCGCCCACGAC
This sequence comes from Cyanobium sp. HWJ4-Hawea, assembly GCF_024345815.1. Classification (NCBI taxonomy): domain Bacteria; kingdom Bacillati; phylum Cyanobacteriota; class Cyanophyceae; order Synechococcales; family Prochlorococcaceae; genus Cyanobium; species Cyanobium sp. HWJ4-Hawea. The sequence continues at coordinate 22,470 of NZ_JAGQBV010000037.1, forward strand.
TGCAGCGCCTGGGAATAGGCCATCTCGCCGCCGGCCCGGTCAACCCAGGCGTTGTTGCTCATGTTCTGCCCCTTGAAGGGCAGGGGCTCTTCGCCGCGGCGGCGCAACACCCTGCAGAGGGCAGCCGTCATCAACGACTTGCCGGCACCGCTGGAGGTGCCAAGCACCATGAGGGGAGTGGGTCGTGCCATGGTCATTCTCTGCTGCCGCAGTGGCTGTTGAACCAGGCCTCCAAATCCGGCCCTGCCAAATCTCCTGCCGCGAGCCGCCGGATCGTCGACACGACGCTCTCGTTGGACGCATTGAAAGCACAGCCGTTTAGGCCAAGGAAGACCAAGGCCACAAGCAATCCCTTGCGCTTGTTGCCATCTGAAAATGGGTGGGCTCGAACGATGGCCTCTGCATAGGCTGCTGCAATAGCTGGAATTGACTGCAGCTCGCCGTAGCTCCAGCGCTGTTGCGGCCTGGCCAGAGCTGCTTCCAATGTGGACTGGGATCGGATGCCCTGAAGACCACCATGCTCAAGAATCTGCTGATGGTGCATCGCTGTCACGGCGATAGCAGGAACCCAGCGGGGTTCCGATAGCAGGTTCAATGGGCGAGCTCTCTGAGGGCGTTTTGATACTGGCGGGCCGCGTCGGAAGCTAGGGCGAGAGCTTCCTGCACAGTTGGATCGAAGGGGGTCAGGAGTATGCCTTGCTCAGTTTCAATGGCCTGGATCCGGTCGCCCGGGGCGAGATGGAAACGACGTGCCATTTCGCCTGGAATTGTGGCGGTAACGGATCCGCCAGTTTTCCTCAACGTGATTTCCACCGAGGACAATACGTACAAGTTGTACAAAAATGCTACAGCGCAATTAGGGGGCTGGGTTCGTCTACCAGCGTGGTTTGTGTCTCCTAAAAGCGTTGCGCAGCGATTTAAGTAGGCCAGCCCGGGGAATCTCCCCTTGCCAGCCCTGCAACACTCGGCGGCCCATTGGGGTGAGGCGCACCCTGTGGGTGAGGCCCTGGCCATCCACTTCACGGCGTAGCACCCCAAGTTGGATCAGCCAGATCCAATCCGCCTCCATCCGATCGGCAGCCAATGGGCGGGGGCAAAGTTTGCGGGCATCAGGTCGCTGGTTGAGTTCAGCGCTGCCAAGGGCTGTGCCAGCCACAAGCCCATAGAAGGCCCGCAGGTAGGGGAGGCAGCGCAGGGCCAGGGAGGCCCGATCGATGGCCCTTTGATCGTGGAGCAGATCGCCAACGGATGGGGCCGACTGGTGTTGCATGGAGTGATTCTCCCTAATCCCCTGCGTCGATGTTGGTTCTTGCTTCAGCTTCCCCTGCCCGCCGTCGCCTGCTGGAGCAGGCCGCCATCCCCCACCGGGTGCAGGTGAGTGGCGTGGATGAGGATTCGATCTTCGATTCAGATCCCATCGCCCTGGTGCAGCGCTTAGCCCAGGCCAAGGCCCGGGCGGTTTCGTTGCTGGATCGCGGCGTCGACAGGGTTGGCCAGGCCGTTGGTGGCCAGGCCGTTTTGGGCTGCGATTCTCTCTTGGTGTTTGAAGGAGAGGTGTTTGGTAAGCCGGCCAATGCAGAAGAGGCGATTGCGCGCTGGCAACGGATGGCCGGGGCCTGGGCGGAGCTGCACACGGGCCATTGCCTCCTGCCAGCCCCTGTAAATGCTGATCAAGGGCAAGGCGAACGCCTCACAACGGTCACCACCCGGGTGCAGTTTGCCTCGGTGGGCGAAGCTGAGATCCATGCCTATGTGGCCACTGGTGAGCCTTTGCAGTGCGCCGGTGGCTTTGCCCTGGAGGGCCGGGGCGGAAGCCTGGTGGAGCGAATTGAGGGCTGCTATTCGAATGTGATCGGCCTGAGCCTGCCCCTGCTGAGGCGGTGGTTGGCGCCTTAGCAGGGGTTAACACTTTCCTTCCCAGCAAAAAGCCCCCGCCTGGGGGGCGGGGGCTGAGGCGAATCAGGCTGACTGATCTGTTTAACCGGATCAGCTGAGCTTGATCAGTCGAGATCTGGCATGGCCAGGGTGGGCTCGGCCTGACGGTCGATGCCCTTCTCAAAACCGGCAGCAGCGGCGCGGGCGCGGCCGGCATGCCAGAGGTGACCCACCAGGAAGAAGAAGGCGAGCACAAACTGCGTGGACGCCAGCCATTGGCGGATGTTCACGAAGTTCACCGAGTTGGGCTCGGTGATGATGCCGCCCACGGAGTTGAGGGAGGCGTTGGGGGCGTGGGTCATGTATTCAGCCGCGCGGCGCACTTGCCAGGGCTGAATGTCGTTCTGGAGCTTGTCGAGGCTCAGGCCATTGGGGCCGCGCAGCGGCTCCAGCCAGGGACCACGGAAATCCCAGAAACGCATGGTTTCACCACCAAAGATGATCTCGCCGGTGGGGGAGCGCATCAGGTATTTACCAAGACCGGTGGGGCCCATGGCCGAACCGATGTTGGCGCCCAGGCGTTGGTCACGCACCAGGAAGGTGAAGCTCTGGGCCTGGGAGGACTCGGCGTTGGTGGGGCCGTAGAACTCCGAGGGATAGGCGGTGTTGTTGAACCAGATGTAGGCCGAGGCGATGAAGCTCATGAAGCTCAGGGCGCCGAGGCTGTAGCTCAGGTAGGCCTCACCGTTCCAGATGAAGGCACGACGCACCCAACCGAAAGGCTTGGTGATCGCGTGCCAGATGCCACCAAAGATGCAGATCAGGCCGATCCAGATGTGGCCGCCGATGATGTCTTCCATCGAGTTGACCCCGATGATCCAGCCTTCGCCACCAAATGGGGCTCGGGTCAGATATCCGAAGATCACGCCGGGGCTAAGGGTCGGGTTGGTGATGATCCGAACGTCGCCACCACCTGGGGCCCAGGTGTCGTAGACGCCGCCGAAGAACATCGCCTTGAACACCAGTAGCAGCGCACCCACACCCAGCAGGATCAGGTGGTAGCCAATGATGTTGGTCATCTGGTTCTTGTCGCGCCAATCCTGGGCGAAGAACGAGGAGTAGTTCTCCAGGATTTCCGGACCGCGCAGGGCGTGGTACAGACCACCGATTCCCAGCACAGCTGAGCTGATCAGGTGGAGCACACCCACCACGAAGAAGGGATAGAGGTCGGTGACCTCACCGCCAGGTCCCACGCCGTAGCCCAGGGTGGCTACGTGGGGGAACAGGATCAGACCCTGCTCGTACATGGGCTTGTCGAAGGTGAAGTGACTCACCTCGAACAGCATCATGGCGCCGGCCCAGAAGACCATCAGGCCGGCGTGGGCCACGTGGGCTCCCAGCAAACGGCCGGAAAGGTTGATCAGGCGGGCATTGCCCGCCCACCAGGCATAACCGGTGGAGTCGAGGTCTTTGCCCCCGACCACCATGGAGGAATTAAAGGGCGTTTCCACGGGGCAGAACCTCTTCAGGGAAGACGAAGTTTTCATGCGGCTGGTCAGCCGGTGCCATCCAGGCACGCAGACCTTCATTCAGCAAGATGTTCTTGGTGTAGAAGGTTTCAAACTCAGGGTCCTCAG